>NZ_JBEZKB010000001.1:201540-244736 GCF_040651475.1 Streptomyces sp. NPDC048442 | reverse complement strand
ATGACGCTTTCAACGGGCGCTGAGCAGCTGGTGCCCTTGCTGGGGGTTCGGGGGTCGTCCCCCGGGCGGCACGGTCAGCCGGGGCAGCAGGGGTTGTTTTCGCGGTTGAAGGACGCTTTCAACGGGCGCTGAGCAGCTGGTGCCCTTGCTGGGGGTTCGGGGGTCGTCCCCCGGGCGGCACGGTCAGCCGGGGCAGCAGGGGTTGTTCTCGCGGTTGAAGGACGCTTTCAACGGGCGCTGAGCAGCTGGTGCCCTTGCTGGGGATTCGGGGGTCGTCCCCCGGGCAGCACGGTCAGCCGGGGCAGCAGGGGTTGTTCTCGCGGTTGAAGGACGCCTTCAACGGGCGCTGGTCCGCATGGTGTGGATTCTGTGGAAAACGGGGTCGGGCCTTCGGGGCCGGCCCCGTTTTCCGTTCGATTCGGCGGGTCGGCCCGGTCGTGAAACGATGCGGGCATGTCTGTTGAGTCCAGGGTGATGCCCGCGCTGGGAGAGCTGTGCCGGCGAGGGATTGTGCAGGCGCCCATGGCCGGTGGGGCCTCCTGCCCCGAGCTGGCCGGTGCCGTGTCCGAGGCCGGTGGGCTCGGCTTCCTCGCGGCCGGTTACAAGACCGCCGACGGGATGTACGAGGAGATCAAGCAGCTGCGCGCGCTGACCCCGAAGCCGTTCGGGGTCAATCTGTTCATGCCGCAGCCCGCCGCCGACCCGGCGGCCCTGGACCTGTACCGGCAGCAGCTGGCGAGCGAGAGCGCCTGGTACGAGACGCCGATCGCCGAGCGCGACGATCACGGCACCGACGACGGGTACGAGGCCAAGCTGGCGCTCCTCGTCGACGACCCCGTGGCCGTGGTGTCCTTCACCTTCGGTTGCCCCTCAAGAGATGAACTCGACGCCCTCGCGAAGGTCAGGACCTTCACTGTCGTCACCGTCACCACTCCGGAAGAGGCGCAGGCCGCCGAGTGGGCGGGCGCGGACGCCGTGTGCGTGCAGGGCATCGAGGCCGGCGGGCACCAGGGCACGCACCGCGACGACCCGCAGACCGACGGCAGCAGCGGGCTCGGGCTGCTGTCCCTGGTGACGCAGGTCCGCGAGACCGTACAGCTGCCGGTGATCGCCGCCGGAGGGCTGATGCGCGGCTCGCAGATCGCCGCCGTACGGGCCGCGGGGGCGGACGCGGCGCAGCTGGGGACGGCGTTCCTGGCGTGCCCGGAGTCCGGTGCGCACGCGATCCACAAGAAGGCCCTGAAGAACCCCTTGTTCGTACGCACGGAACTCACCCGGGCGTTCTCCGGGCGGCCCGCGCGGGGCCTGGTCAACCGGTTCATGCGCGAGCACGGCCCGTACGCCCCGTCCGGGTATCCCGAGGTGCACTACATGACCGCCGGGCTGCGCAGGGCCGCGGCGCGGGTGGGTGACGCCCAGGGCATGGCGCTGTGGGCGGGACAGGGGCACCGGCTGGCGCGGGACCTGCCCGCCGGGCGGCTTGTACAGGTGCTCGCGGCCGAGGCGGACTCGGCGTGGACGGAGATGGCTTTGAGGAGGTCGACGTCATGACGGCGCCGGTGTTCGTGGTGGAGAGCGTGCCGCAGGGCGGGGAGTACGTCCTGGAGGGCCCCGAGGGGCGCCACGCGGTGTCCGTACGGCGTCTGAAGGAGGGCGAGGACGTCGTTCTGGCCGACGGGGCGGGGAACGGCGCCGAGGGCGTCGTCGTCGCCGCGGAGGGCAAGGACCGGCTCGTCGTGAAGGTCACCGGGACGGTCGTCGAGGACGAGCCCCGGCCGCGCATCACCGTCGTGCAGGCCCTCCCCAAGGGGGACCGGGGCGAGCTGGCCGTGGAGACGATGACGGAGACCGGGGTCGACGCCGTCGTGCCGTGGCAGGCCGCGCGCTGCATCACGCAGTGGAAGGGCGAGCGGGGCGCCAAGTCCCTCGCCAAGTGGCGGGCCACCGCGAGGGAGGCCGGGAAGCAGTCGCGCAGGCTCCGCTTCCCCGAGGTCACGGACGCGATGAGCACCAAACAGGTGGGGGCACTTCTGGCCACCGCCGACTTCGCCGCCGTGCTGCACGAGGACCGGGACGCCGACAGCGGTGCGCTGGCGGTCGCGGAGCTCCCTCAAGAGGGCAGCATCGTGCTGGTCGTCGGGCCCGAAGGGGGAGTGTCCCCGGAGGAGCTGGCCGTCTTCGCCGCGGCGGGGGCGAAACCGTACCGGCTGGGACGCAGTGTGCTGCGTACGTCCACGGCGGGCACGGCGGCGACGGCGCTGCTGCTGGGGCGTACCGGCCGGTGGTCCTGAACGGCCCCCTCGTCCTGAACGGCCCCGTGGGGAACAGCTCCGCGGGGAAGTCTGGTTTTCTGTCCTCCGCCTCAAAGAGGAGTGCATCATGGAACTCGCTCAAGTCCGGCTGCTGGTCTCGGACTTCCGTGCCTGCTACCGCTTCTACGGCGAGGTGCTGGGGCTGAAGCCCCAGTCCGGCTTCGCCGACGGGCCGTACGAGAAGTTCTCGCCGGCGACCGGGTCCGCCGGGATCGCCCTCCAGGACCGGGCCATGATGGCCGAGCTGCTCGGGGAGCTCGCCACGGATCCCGCGGGGCACCGGTCGTTCGTGGTGCTGCGGGTCGACGACCTCGACCGGTACTGCGAGGAGATCACCGGGCGGGGCGCGGTCCTGGTGCACGGACCCGCGCCGATGACGGAACGCATGCGTGTCGCCCACCTCAAGGACCCCGAGGGGAACCTGGTGGAACTCCAGGAGTGGCTGCTGCTCGGCGGCTGAAACGCCCCTGTCCCTCCCCCGTGTGCGGTGGCAGGCTGCCCTCCATGGGGGCAATGAGGCGAATACGGCACCGGCGCACCCTCGCGGCGATCGGTGTCGCCGGTGCGGCGGTCGCGGGCGTCACGGCGTGCGAGCCGGGCGCCGCCGACGGCCTGAGTTCCTTCGCGGTCGCGCTGACCACCGACCAGAGGGGTACGAGTGCGTTGCAGCGTGCCGGGGTCGACGTCGACTGGATGACCTGTACGGCCACCGTCGGGGAGACCGGCAGGGCCACCGCCCGTGCCGGCAGAGCCACCGGCAGTCCCGGCCCCCGCCGCTCCGTCGCCACCGTCGCGTGCGAGGGCCAGTCCCGGGACGGGCGCGAGATCCGGATCGCGGGCAAGGTCACTGACGAGCGCGACGGGCGGTGCGTACGGGGCGACCTGACCGCGAAGGTGTCGGGGCGGACCGTGTTCCGGGTGAGCGTGCTGGGCAACTGCAACGCCCCCACCACGGGACCGACTTCGGCGCCGCCCACGTGGCCCACGCCGACCACCGGGCCCACGCACCGGCCCACGGGGAAACCGACGACCACCGTCACCGTGGCCCCGCCGGAACCCGACCCCGTCCCCGATCCGAAGCCCACCGTCACCGTCACGGTGACCGCGCCGCCCGACCCGGCCCCCGATCCGAAACCCACCTGCGGCTGTCCTTCGGACAAGTGAGCAGCGAACACCGAGCGCACCGGCCGCGCGTGCGAGGTTCGCGGCGGTGACGGCGGGGCAGGGATGTGCGCATGCGGCGGGCAGGACCCGGGAGTGCGACCGCCGCGACCGGGGTGTGCGCAGGGCTGCCACCTTCGCCGCGCATACCTACGTAGTCCCCACGGGGGAATTAGGTGTACGGATCTCCGGCCGACGGGGGCGCGCGGCGGGCCCGTCGGCCGCCACAGTGGGCGCATGCCTCCCGCATACGGCCACCCCGTCCCCCGCATCCCCCACGAGCCGGTCCTCGGTGAGCTCCTCGAAGTCCTCGCCGACACCAGGCTGGTGACCCTCACCGGGCCCGCCGGAGTCGGCAAGTCGCATCTCGCCGCACGCCTCGCGGAGTCCGTCACGGATCTCCCCGTCCACCGCGCGGACCTCTCCGACTGCGCCGACGCCGCACTCGTCCCGCAGACCGTCGCCGCGGCCCTGCACGCCGGGACCGCCCCCGGCAGCGGGACAGACCCGATGGAGGCGGTGCTGCGGCTCCTTGCGGGGCGGCGCGGGCTGCTCGTACTGGACACCTGCGAGCGCGTCCGGGTGGGCTGCGCGTACCTGGTGGGCAGGGTGCACGACTCGTGCCCCGGCCTGCAGATCCTGGTGACGAGCCGCAGTCCGATCGGTGTGCCCGGCGAGTACCGGGTGCCGCTGCGCCCGCTGTCGTGCGATCAGACCGTCGAACTCCTCCGTGAGAAGGCGGCGGTGCAGGGGGTGGACCTGTCGGTGTTCTGGACCCGGCTGCTGGCCGAGCGCCTCGACGGCGACCCGCTGAGCGTGCTGCTCGCGGCGCGCACCCTGGGCAGGTCCCTCACCCCGCAGCAGCTCTACGGCAGCCTGTGTGAACCGGGCGCCAGGTTCGGGGTGTTGATACACGGTCCCAAGGAACCCTCCCGGCACCGCACCCTCTTGAGGGCGATCGCGTGGAGCCACGATCTGTGCGGGCGGGCCGAACGGCTGCTGTGGGCAAGGCTGTCGGCGTTCACCGGGAACTTCACCGCCGAGCAGGTCGAGACGGTGTTCGCGGGCGACGGCGAACTGGCCGCGCTGATCGAGGCGTCGGTGGTGCTGCCGGAGGACGACGGAACGTTCCGACTGCCGCTGGCGCACCGGGAGTACGGGCAGCTGCTGCTGGCGGGCCTGGGAACGCCGTAGGGACGCCGCGGGGATGCCGCAGCGGCGCCGTGGGGCTGTTTCCCGCCCCGCGTGGGCAGGGGGGCGTACCGCCTTCGTAGGGTGGCCGCATGTCCGACGAGTCACCTCTGATCCGCAGCCTGCGCACAGCCGTTGCGGCCGTCCCCGACGACGTACCCCTGCGGTTGCACCTCGCCGAGCTGCTGCTCGACGCGGGGCAGGGCGACGCAGCCGTCGGGGAGGCCGCCGTCGCGCTGACGCACGCGCCCGGCGACCCGCAGGCACGGGCACTGATGGCGCGGGCGGTGGGAGGCCCGGTGGCGCCCGTGACGCAGGCTCCTGAACCGCCCGTGACGCAGGCTCCTGAACCGTCCGTGACGCAGCCCCCGGCGGGGTTCGACTGGCGGGCCGCCGAGCAGGAGGTCGGGGACGCGGTGCCGCCGCGTTTCGCCGCGACGGGCGACACCGCGGAGGCGGTGGCGGACGCCCCCGCGTACGACATCGAGGCGCCCGGCCGGATCCGTCTCGCCGACGTCGGCGGCATGCAGGAGGTCAAGGACCGCCTGGAAGCGGCGTTCCTGGCACCCATGCGCAACCCGGAGCTGCGCAGACTGTTCGGCAAGAGTTTGCGCGGCGGGCTGCTACTGTACGGGCCGCCCGGCTGCGGCAAGACGTTCATCGCCCGTGCGATCGCGGGGGAGTTGGGTGCGTCCTTCATGTCGGTGTCGCTCAGCGACGTCCTCGACATGTACGTCGGGCAGTCCGAGAAGAACGTCCACGAAGTGTTCAGGGCCGCCCGCGCCAAGGCCCCCTGCGTGGTCTTCCTCGACGAACTGGACGCGCTGGGCGCCAAACGCAGCCGCTCGCACCACAGCGGGCTGCGCAACGCCGTCAACCAGCTCCTCGTCGAACTCGACGGCGCCGACGGCGACAACGAGGGCGTCTTCGTCCTCGCCGCCACCAACGTCCCCTGGGACGTGGACCTCGCGCTGCGCCGCCCCGGCCGCCTGGACCGCACCCTGCTGGTGCTGCCGCCCGACGAGGCGGCCCGCGAGGCGATCCTCCGCTACCACCTGCGGGAACGCCCCATCGACTCCGTCGACCTGGGCAGACTCGTCAACGTCACGGACGGCTTCTCCGGCGCCGACCTCGCGCACGTCTGCGACACCGCGTCCGAGACGGCGCTCATGGACTCCGCGCGCACCGGCACCGTACGCATGATCAACACGAAGGGCCTGCTGGGCGCCGTACGGCAGATCAAGCCGTCCACCGAGGCCTGGTTCGCCTCCGCGCGCAACGTCGCCATGTTCGCCAACGACGGCGGCACGTACGACGACCTGCTCGCCCACCTCAAGAGGAAGCGGAAACTGTGAGCGGCACGACGGGGAGCCTGGAGGACGCCGTCGAGAAGGCGGACCTCCTCCTGGAGGTGGGCAGGACCGAACAGGCCCGCGAGCTGATCGCCCGCAGGCTCGCCGATGAGCCGTCCGACGCGAAAGCCTGGACGCGGATGCACCGCTGCCATCTGAGGGCCGAGGAGTACGAGGAGGCCGAGCGGGCGCTCGACCAGGCCCTCGCGCATGCCCCGGACTACGCGTACGCGCACATCCTGCGCTCCTACTTCTTCCACGGAGCCCCCAACTGGCACAAGGCACTGGCCGCGGGGCGGGAGGCCGTGCGCTGTGCACCGGACTCCTGGAGCGCGCACGTCGCGCTCTCCAAGGCGATGATGCACCCCTTCGACCAGTGGCCGGCTGCACTGGAGGTGGCGTTCCAGGCGGTACGGCTGGCACCGCAGGAGCCGGAGGCGCACCAGGCGGTCTACACCTACGCCTACTTCCTCAAGAGGCAGGACCTGATGGAGAGTTCCGCCCGCGCGGCACTCTCCCTCGACCCGGAGTGCAGGTGGGCGCACAAGGCCCTCGCCGAGGCGAAGGCCAAGGACCCCTCCGCGAAACTGTCCGACATCGCCGACTCGTACGCCACGGCGCTCTCCGTCCTCCCGCAGGACAAGGAGATGCAGCGGGCGCTCCAGGGCGCCGTCTTCCGGATGCTGCGCGGCACCCGCTGGCTCGCCCTGTTGTGCGTGGTGATCTCCGGGGTGTCCGGGCGGCTCTTCCCCGGCGAGGGCGACGACGCGGGCCTGCCCGCGCCGCTGGGCACCCGGCTGTACGCACTCGTCGTGATGGGCGCGGTGTGGGGGTTCGGGGCGTGGCGGCGCTACCGCAGGATGCGCACTGGAGTGCGGTTGAGCTTCGGGGAGTTCGTACGGACGAACTTCTGGGGCAAGGTCGCCGTCGGGCAGGCCGCCTGGTGCACCCTGTGCGCGGTCGTCGTGGTCGCCGTGCCGTGGACGGAACGCCTGGTGCCGCAGATCCTGTTCTGGCTGGCGCTGGTGCCGACGCTGCTGACGATCTGGTTCGAGCGGGCCGGCATGCGCCGCTGACGGAGCGCGGCGTACGGCGGGCAACGGGCGGGCCCCGGCCCGGCAGCACCGTACGGATAGCATGCGCCGTACCCGATCACCGCATCATGAGGAGGGCACGCCATGGCCGGCGAACCGCAGGCGGACTGCCTGTTCTGCAAGATCGTGGCAGGGGAGATCCCCGCCACGATCGTCCGCGAGAGCGAGACCACTGTCGCCTTCCGCGACATCAACCCGCAGGCGCCCACCCACGTCCTGGTCATCCCCAAGGTGCACCACCCGGACGCCGCCTCGCTGGTCGCCGCCGAGCCGCAGATCGCCGCCGACATGCTGCGCGAGGCCGGACAGGTCGCCCTCGACGAGAAGCTCGCGGGCAGCGGCTACCGCATCGTGTTCAACACGGGCGCCGGAGCGGGCCAGACCGTCTTCCACGCGCACGCCCACGTCCTCGGCGGGCGCGGCCTCAACTGGCCGCCCGGATAAGCCCGGTTCGACAGGTCGACAGGTCGACAGGTCGCCAGTTCGGAAGTCCGAAAGTTCGAAAGAGAGCACCGTGTCCGCACGCGAACTGGTCGTCCTCGGCACCGCCAGCCAGGTACCCACCCGCCGCCGCAACCACAACGGCTACCTCCTGCGCTGGGACGCCGAGGGCATCCTCTTCGACCCCGGCGAGGGCACCCAGCGCCAGATGCTGCGCGCCGGGGTCGCCGCGTACGACATCAACCGGATCTGCGTCACGCACTTCCACGGCGACCACTCCCTCGGTCTGGCCGGAGTCGTCCAGCGCATCAACCTCGACCGGGTTCCGCACCCCGTCACCGCGCACTACCCGGCGAGCGGGCAGCACTTCTTCGAGCGGCTGCGGTACTCCACCGCCTACCGAGAGACGGTCGACATCGCACAGGTCCCGGTGTCCGCCGACGGCGCCCTGGCCGCGACCCCCGCGTACACCCTGCACGCCCACAAGCTGTCGCACCCTGTGGAGAGCTACGGCTACCGCCTGGTCGAGCCCGACAGCCGCCGCATGCTGCCCGAGAAGCTCGCCGCGCACGGCATCAAGGGCCCCGACGTCGGCCGCCTCCAGCGGGAGGGCACGCTCCACGGCGTCGCCCTCGAAGAGGTGAGCGAGGAACGCCGCGGACAGCGCTTCGCGTTCGTCATGGACACCCGCCTGTGCGACGGCGTGCACGCGCTCGCCGAGGGCTGCGACATGCTCGTCATCGAGTCCACGTTCCTCGACGAGGACGTCCGTCTCGCCACCGACCACGGCCACCTCACCGCGGGGCAGGCCGCACGGGCGGCGCAGGAGGCGGGCGTACGGCACCTGGTCCTGACGCACTTCTCGCAGCGCTACAGCGAGCCCGAGGAGTTCGAACGCCAGGCCCGCGCGGCCGGCTTCGAGGGCGAGCTGACCGTCGCCGCGGACCTGATGCGGGTGCCGGTGCCCAAGCGGGTGTGAACGGGGCACCACCGAGCACCCCCGCACCACCGGGCGGAGCCCCAGCGGCTTTGCGACGTCCACGTGACGCCCCGTTCACAGAGCGCCGCCCGGCCCCGACGATCGTGCACACTGGCCGCGAAACGGCAGCACAGGCACCGCACCACGGGGAGCGACCAGTGAGTACGCACCAGCACTTCGGCGATCACTACGCCGACCACTACGGCGATCACTACGCCGACCACGATCCCGCCCGCCGGGTCGACCCCCTCGACGGCCTGCGCGCCCCCGACGGGCCCGCCTGCGACGTGTTCCTCACCGGCACGGTGTTCCTGGACATCATCTTCACCGGGCTCGACAGCGCCCCCGTCCGCGGCACCGAGACCTGGGCCCGCGGCATGGGCTCCAGCCCCGGCGGCGTCGCCAACATGGCCACCGCCCTCGCCCGTCTCGGCCTGCGCACCTCCCTCGCCGCGGCCTTCGGCGACGACCACTACGGCGAGTACTGCTGGGACGCCCTCGCCGACGGCGAAGGCATCGACCTCGGGATGTCCCGTACGGTCGCCGGCTGGCACTCCCCGGTGACCGTCTCCATGGCATACGAGGGCGAGCGCACCATGGTGTCGCACGGCCACGAGGCGCCCCCGCCCGGCGGTTCCGCGCCCTTCCCCTCGTGCCCCCCTCGCGCGCGTGCCGCCATCGCGTCCCTCGTCCCGGGCCGCCGCGAGGAGTGGACCGCCGCTGCCGCCCGCTGCGGCGCCAAGGTCTTCGCCGACGTCGGCTGGGACGACACCGGCCGCTGGGACCTGGCCGGGCTCGCCGACCTGGAGCACTGCGAGGCCTTCCTCCCGAACGCGGAGGAGGCCATGCGCTACACCCGCACCGACTGCCCTCGCAGCGCCGCCCGCAAGCTCGCCGAGAAGGTGCCGCTCGCGGTCGTCACCCTGGGCGCGGAGGGCGCGTACGCGGTGGACGGCTCGACCGGCGAGACCGCCGAGGTGCCCGCCATCGCCGTCGAGGCACTGGACCCGACCGGTGCCGGGGACGTCTTCGTCGCCGGGTTCGTCACCGGCACCCTCGCCGACTGGCCGCTCGCCGACCGGCTCGCCTTCGCGGGGCTCACCGCCGCCCTCTCCGTGCAGGAGTTCGGCGGCTCGCTGTCCGCGCCCGGCTGGTCGGAGATCGGCGCGTGGTGGCAGCAGGTGCAGGGGCACGACGCCCAGGACCGGGAGGCGCTGCGCCGGTACGCGTTCCTGGACGGCCTCCTCCCGGCGGACGCCCGGCCGTGGCCGCTGCGCAGGGCGGTGCCCACGATCGGGTTCCGGGCGTAGCGCGAGAAGGGCATAGCGCGCGAAGGACATGGCGTACTGAGAATCCGGGCGCAGCGCGCGAAGGAACAACCCCACGGGTAAAACCCCTCGGTGTTGTCAGCGCCGAGTCGTACGCTTGGGATTCCAGAGGTTTTCGAGCCGCGAGAACCCTGCAACGGGAGGTATGTGCAGGCCACAGTGCCGGCCCATGACTCAGACACCCACACAGCAGCCGCAGGCCCGCGCCGAGTTCAAGATCCCTGCCACGCACCCGATGGTGATGGTGCTGGGATCGGGCGACGCCCTGCTGCGCGTGATCGAAGAGGCCTTCCCGGCGGCCGACATCCACGTCCGGGGAAATGAGATCAGCGCTACGGGGGAGCCGGCGGAAGTCGCCCTGATCCAGCGGCTGTTCGATCAGATGATGCTGGTGCTCCGCACCGGGCAGCCGATGACGGAGGACGCAGTGGAACGCTCGATCGCCATGCTCAGGGCGAACGGCAACGGGGCCAACGGGGAAGGGGCCGCCGAGACCCCGGCCGATGTCCTGACCCAGAACATCCTCTCCAACCGCGGCCGCACCATCCGCCCCAAGACGCTCAACCAGAAGCGGTACGTCGACGCCATCGACAGGAACACCATCGTCTTCGGCATCGGCCCCGCCGGTACGGGCAAGACCTACCTCGCCATGGCGAAGGCGGTCCAGGCGCTCCAGTCCAAGCAGGTCGACCGGATCATCCTGACCCGTCCCGCCGTCGAGGCCGGCGAGCGCCTGGGCTTCCTGCCCGGCACGCTCTTCGACAAGATCGACCCGTATCTGCGCCCGCTCTACGACGCGCTGCACGACATGATGGACCCCGAGACCATCCCCCGCCTGATGGCGGCCGGGACGATCGAGGTGGCCCCCCTGGCGTACATGCGCGGCCGCGCGCAACCGGTCTTCACGAACGTGCTGACTCCGGACGGCTGGCGCCCCATCGGGGACCTCCGGGTGGGCGATCTGGTGGTCGGCTCCGACGGCGAGCCGACTCCTGTCCTCGGCGTGTATCCGCAGGGTGAGAAGGACATCTATCGCGTCAGCGCCCAGGACGGGTCCTGGACGCTGTGCTGCGCCGAGCACCTGTGGACGGTACGGACGGCTGACGACCGTCGTCGTGACCAGCCGTGGCGGGTCCTGGAGACCAAGGAGATGATCGGCAACCTCCGTGCCGGGCACGCCCGTCGCTACGAACTGCCGCTGCTCACCGCTCCGGTCGAGTTCCCCGAACGCGAGGTGCCCATGGATCCGTACGCCCTGGGCCTCCTGTTGGGCGACGGCTGTATGACCGGTGGGACCACGCCGTCCTTCGCGACCGAGGATCCGGAACTGGCCCTCGCACTGGGTGCGGCGCTTCCCGGCGTCAGCGTCCGGCACAAGGGCGGACCCGATTACGTCCTGAACCGGGTGAAGACACCGGGCAGCGTCGCGACACGGGAGAACCCGGTCACCGGGGCACTGCGCGCCCTGGACCTGATCGGAGCCAGGCCGCACTCCAGGTTCGTGCCGGACGACTACCGGTTCAACTCGTCCGAGGTCCGGCTGGCGGTCCTCCAGGGGCTCCTCGATGCCGACGGAGGGCCGGTCACCCAGGCCGACCGAACCTGTCGCATCCAGTACTCGACGACGTCGATCCCGCTGCGCGACGACGTCATCGCCCTGGTCCAGTCCCTGGGCGGGGTCGCCTACACCCGCCGCGGGGCGGCGCAGGGCCGCGAGCCGGGGCGGGCCAGGGGGCGCGAGGTGCACCACCGGTACGACTCCCACGTCATCGACATCCGCCTCCCGGAGGGCATCGAGCCCTTCCGTCTCGCCCGCAAGCGGGAGAAGTACCACGAGGCAGGAGGCGGCGGCCGCCCGGTGCGGTTCATCGACAGCATCGAGCCCGCGGGGCGCGAGGAAGCAGTCTGTATCCAGGTCGCGGCCGAGGACTCGCTCTATGTGACTCAGGACTACCTCCTGACCCACAACACGCTGAATTCCGCGTTCGTCGTCCTCGACGAGGCGCAGAACACCAGCACCGAGCAGATGAAGATGTTCCTCACCCGGCTCGGCTTCGACTCGAAGATCGTCGTCACCGGCGACGTCACCCAGGTCGACCTGCCGAACGGCACGAAGAGCGGTCTGCGCCAGGTCCAGGACATCCTGCAGGACGTTCCGGACGTCCACTTCTCGCGGCTCACGTCGGAGGATGTCGTACGGCACAAGCTCGTCGGCCGTATCGTCGACGCGTACGAGCAGTACGACAGCCGCAACGACACCCGCAACGGGCGAGGCGGCCAGACCGGGAAGTAGAGCAGAAGCGCACCATGTCGATCGACGTCAACAACGAGTCCGGAACCGAGGTCGACGAGCGGGCGATCCTCGACATCGCCCGCTATGCCCTCACGCGGATGCGCATCCACCCGCTCTCCGAACTCTCGGTGATCGTCGTGGACGCCGCCGCCATGGAGCAGCTGCACATCCAGTGGATGGACCTCCCCGGTCCGACCGATGTCATGTCCTTCCCGATGGACGAGCTGCGTCCGCCGACGAAGGACGACGAGGAGCCCCCGCAGGGGCTCCTCGGTGACATCGTGCTCTGCCCCGAGGTCGCCGAGCAGCAGGGCAAGGACGCCGACACCGAGCACTCCATGGACGAGGAGCTCCAGCTCCTCACCGTGCACGGTGTGCTGCACCTCCTCGGCTACGACCACGAGGAGCCCGACGAGAAGGCCGAGATGTTCGGCCTGCAGGCGGCCATCGTCGACGGCTGGCGGGCGGAGAAGGGCCTTGAAGGCCCGTCCCCGGCGCCGACCGTCTCATGAGTCCGCAACTGATCGTCGGAGCCGTCGCCCTGGTCGTCGTGGCCTGGCTGGCGGCGTGCGCGGAGGCCGGTCTGGCCCGCGTCACGAGTTTCCGGGCGGCGGAGGCGGTACGGGCGGGCAGGCGCGGCAGCGCGAAGCTCGCGCAGGTGGCCGCCGACCCGACCCGGTACCTGAACGTCGCACTGCTGGTGCGCGTCGCCTGCGAGATGGCGGCCGGCGTCCTGGTCACGTACGGCTTCCTCGAAGTCTTCGACCGGACGTGGCAGGCGCTGCTCGTCGCCATCGCGGTGATGGTGCTCGTGTCGTACGTCGCGGTGGGTGTTTCGCCGCGCACGATCGGGCGCCAGCACCCGCTGAACACGGCGACGGCTTCGGCGTACGTACTGCTGCCGCTGGCCCGGATCATGGGGCCGATTCCGCAGCTGCTGATTCTCATCGGTAACGCACTCACCCCGGGCAAGGGTTTCCGCAAGGGCCCCTTCGCGAGCGAGGCGGAGCTGCGCGCGATGGTCGACCTCGCCGAGCAGGAGTCGCTCATCGAGGACGACGAACGGCGCATGGTCCACTCGGTGTTCGAGCTGGGTGACACGCTGGTGCGGGAAGTGATGGTGCCGCGGACGGACCTGGTGTCGATCGAACGGTTCAAGACGGTCCGGCAGGCGCTGACGCTGGCGCTGCGGTCCGGGTTCTCGCGGATCCCCGTGACCGGGGAGAACGAGGACGACGTGGTGGGCGTCGTCTACCTGAAGGACCTGGTCCGCAAGACGCACGTGAACCGGGACTCGGAGTCGGACCTCGTGTCGACGGCGATGCGTCCGGCGGTGTTCGTGCCCGACACGAAGAACGCCGGTGATCTGCTGCGCGAGATGCAGCAGGAGCGCAATCACGTGGCGGTGGTGATCGACGAGTACGGCGGTACGGCCGGGATCGTCACCATCGAGGACATCCTGGAGGAGATCGTCGGGGAGATCACCGACGAGTACGACCGTGAGGTCGCCCAGGTCGAGGAGCTGGGGGACGGCCGCTTCCGGGTCACCGCCCGGCTCGACATCGACGACCTCGGGGAGCTGTACGGCCTCGACGAGTACGACGACGAGGACGTGGAAACGGTGGGCGGGCTGCTGGCGAAGGCCCTCGGCCGGGTGCCGATCGCCGGGGCTTCGGCGATGGTCGACCTGCCGGACGGACGCCGGCTGCGTCTGACGGCGGAGTCGCCTGCGGGGCGGCGGAACAAGATTGTGACGGTGCTGGCGGAGCCGGTGGCGTCGGAGGGTGCGGAGTAGGGGCGGGCCTTTGCGCATGGCCCGCGCGGGCCGCGCGGACCGGTGGGGGCCGGTGTTCGGGGCTGCGCCCCGTGCCCGGCTGCGCCGCGCGTCCTCAAACGCCGGACGGGCTGAGATTCTCAGCCCGTCCGGCGTTTGAGGACACAGCCCGGCATACTGGCCGCCATGACCCCCGCCCAGCTCCGTGCCCTCTGTCTTGAATTCAATGAAGCCGTCGAGGAGTTCCCCTTCGGGCCCGAGACTTCCGTCTTCAAGGTGCTGGGCAAGATGTTCGCGCTGAGTGCCCTCGACTCCGTGCCGCTCTCGGTGAATCTGAAGTGCGACCCGGAGAACGCGCTCCGGCTGCGCGGTGAGCATCCCGCGATCGTTCCCGGGTGGCACATGAACAAGCGGCACTGGAACACCGTCACCCTCGACGGCACCGTCCCCGACCGGCTCGTGCGCGAGATGGCCGAGGACTCGTACGACCTCGTGGTGGCCAAAATGCCGAGGGAGACCCGGCTCAGGCTCGACCGCCCCTGAGCGCCCGTCCGCGCAGCCCGTACGCGGCCAGCAGGGCAGTGAGTACGGCAAGACCGCCGGCGAGGCCGAGGACCAGGCGTACGCCGGTGAAGAGGTCGCCCTGGGTGGTGGCCAGGACGCCCAGGAGCGGGATGCCGATCGTCATGGACACCTGCTGGGTGGTGGTGACCAGGCCGGTTGCCAGGCCCTGTTCGGAGTCGGGGACCCCGGAGGTCACCGTCAGTCCGTACGAGACGATCGCGCCCAGGTGCGCCATGCTCGCCAGCGAGACGAGGACCGTGACGAGCAGGGCTCCCGACTCCTTGCCGATGCTCACCAGCGCCGCCATCAGCAGGCCCTGGACGAGCAGGGACACCACCAGGGTGCGGCGGGCGCCGAGACGGCCGACGACCTTCGGCGTGAGGGCGCCCGCGACCACCGACAGCACGCCCTGCACGCCGAAGACCAGGCCGGTCTGCGAGGCCGAGAGGTGCAGTACCTCCTGGAGGTACAGGGTCAGGACGAAGACGACCGTGGTCATCGTCGCGAACGTGGCCAGACCACCCAGGTTGCCCCAGGCGACCGACGGGCGGCGCAGCATGGGGAGCGAGACGAGAGGGGCCGTCGCCTTCGCCTCTATGAGGACGAAGGCGGTGAGGAGCCCGAGGCCCGCGACGAGGGTGACGATGACGTCCGCGCCGCCGAAGCCGCGTTCGGCGGCCGTGGACAGGGCGTAGATCAGGGAGAGCAGACCGCCGGTGACGGTGATCGCGCCGGGGATGTCCAGGCGCGGGCGCTCCGGGTTGCGGGACTCGGTCAGGACGCCGGGGGCGAGCGGCAGCACGATCAGCGTGAAGAGCGCGAGCAGCCCCATGGTGGAGCGCCAGCCGAGGGTGTCGGTGAGGACGCCGCCGAGGACCATGCCGACGGTGAAGCCCAGGGAGAGCAGGGTGCCGCTGATGCCCAGGGCGCGGTCGCGCTGCGGACCCTCGGGGAAGGTGGTGGTGAGGAGCGACATTCCGGTGGGGACGATCGCGGCGGCGCCGATGCCCTGCAGGGCGCGCCCGGCCAGGAAGGACGCCGGGTCCCAGGCGAAGGTGGCGAGCAGGGACGCCGTACCGAACAGGGTGAGCCCGGCCAGGAACAGCTTGCGGCGGCCGAACAGGTCGCCCATGCGGCCGAAGAGCAGCAGGAACCCGCCGGAGGGGAGCGCGAAGGCGGTGACTCCCCACTGGAGCGCGGACTGGCTCATGCCGAGGTCGGCGCCGAGGGCGGGCAGCGCCACGTTCAGTACGGAGAAGTCGAGCGCCACCATGAACTGCGCCGCGCACAGCACGAACAGGACGAGAACGGAGCGGCCGGTCAGCCGCTCGGGAGCGGTGGGAGCGGTGGGAGTGGTGGGGTGCGCGTGGGGAGGGGTGGGAGCGGTGGGTGTGTCGAGTGCCATGTGCCACAGCTTGCGTTTCCCGGAATGACCGTGGGGAGTGGGAACTTATCCTGTTGGCGCCACCACCAGGCAGCCGCGGAGCAGGGGGAGAGACGGCATGGCGACGGCAGCACACCGTACGGGCGACAGCGTGGGCGGCAGCATGAGCGACAGCACCGGCGTGAGCATGAAGGAGCACCGGCTCTGCGAGCTGCGCGAGTTCCTGATGAGCCGTCGGGCCCGGATCACCCCCGCCCAGGCGGGACTTCCCGACGGCGGCGCCCGGCGCCGCACCCCGGGGCTGCGCCGCGAGGAGGTCGCCGTGCTCGCGGGGGTGGGCGTCAGCTGGTACCAGTGGCTGGAGCAGGGGCGGGACATCACGGTGTCGCCGCAGGTGCTCGACTCGGTGGGGCGGGTGCTGCGGCTGAGCAGCTCCGAGCGCCGTCACCTGTATGTGCTCGCCGGGCTCAATCCGCCCGCCCCCGAGGTCGATCCGGGCGTCGACGACATGTGCGGCGGGCTGCGGCGGCTCATCGACGCGTGGATGCCGTATCCGGCGCACATCATGGACGCCTACTGGAACACGGTCCAGTACAACGACGCCGCCGCGATGGTCCTCGGGATGTGTCCCGGCATCGTCCAGAACTGTCTGATCGCCTTCTTCACCGACCCCGTGTACCGGGCGAGGGCGGCGGGCTGGGAGAAGCTCGCGGGGCAGGTGGTGGCCCAGTTCCGGTCGGCCTGCTCGGAGCGGCCGGACGACGACGGCTTCCGGGAGGTCATTGCACGGGCGAAGCAACTCAGCCCGGAATTCAGTGAGTTCTGGGAGCGCAGGGACATCGCACCGGGCGGGCAGCTGGCCAAGGACCTGACCCATCCGGTGGTCGGCGCGCTGCATGTGGAGACCACGCAGCTGCGCGTACCGGCCCGGCCCGACCTGGTGATCGTGCTGCACACGCCGCGTCCGGACACGGGGACGGCGGAGAAGCTGGAGTGGCTGGCGACGCCGGAGGGGCGGCGCGAGGCGATGCACCCGGTGGGGGGCTGAGTCACCCGCTTCCGGGGGTGCCCCGGCCGGACTTCCAGGGGTGCCCTGGCCGGACTTCCGGGTTGCCCTGGCCGGATTTCCGGGGGTGCCCTGGCCGGATTGGTGTTTCCTTTACCTTCCACTTACATTCCCGGGAGTAAATCGAACATCTCTTCAGGAGCTCCCGTGCGTACTCGTACCCTCCGCGCCGCCGCCGTCGGCCTGGCCGCCTCGTCCGTCCTTCTGGCCACCGCGTGCGAGGGCGGTGCGAAGGCGGAGGAGAAGCCCGCGGCGAAGAAGCCGACCGCCGCCGCGAAGCCCTCGACGCCGCCGGCCGTCGCCCCGCTCACCCAGCGCCAGGTGGAGTCCGCGCTCCTGGAGGTGCGGGACATGCCCACCGGCTGGAGCAAGGACAACGAGATCTCGTCGAGCGCCGCCGGCAGCACCGAGTTCGCTCTGGGCAAGACCGACAAGCCGGAGTGCCAGTTCCTGTTCGACGCGGTGGTGGGCTCCGAGAAGGGCGCCAAGCCCCAGAACTCCGCCGTCGTGGGCTTCACCAAGTCGGAGGAGGGGCCGATCCTGGTCGGCGGGGTGACCGCGTACACCGAGGCCGAGGCCAAGACGCTGATGAAGGAGCCGCCGCTGCCTCCCAGCTGCCGCAAGTTCACCGGTGACTTCGAGGGCGACAAGGTCACCGTGGTGTACGAGGACCTGTCCGTGCCGAAGGCGGGCCAGGACTCCCAGGGCCTGCGCCTGAAGCTCACGTCGAAGGACCCGGAGATGCCGTCCATGCAGTACGACATCGCCCACGCGCGCGTCGGCGGGGCGATCGCCACCACGATGGAGATGAGCTTCCTGAAGGCCGACGTCCAGGCCTTCGCGGACGCGTTCACCAAGTCCGTCACGAAGGTCGAGAAGGTCACCAAGGAAGGCCCCGCGGGCAAGAAGGCCTGAGTACTTCCTATGCTCGGGGCATGACCACGCCGCAGCCCCAGCAGGATGCCCCCCTCGGCCCCGAGGACCAGAAGCTCATCACCCTCGCGCGCTCCACCCGCGCCCGCAACGCAGTGCCCGAAGGCGCGGCCGTGCGCGACGAGACCGGGCGTACGTACGTCGCCGGGACCGTCGCCCTCGACTCGCTGCGGCTCAGCGCGCTGCAGACCGCCGTCGCGATGGCAGTCGCCAGCGGCGCGCAGTCCCTGGAGGCGGCAGTCGTCGTGACGGCCGCCGACGGGGCGGCCGAGGCCGACCTGGCGGCGGTACGTGACCTGGGCGGCGCGGGCACCCCGGTACTGGTGGCAGGACCGGACGCGGCGGTGAAGGTACGGGCCGAGGCGTAGCAGCGGATCGGGCCGCGCGACGCGGGACGCTCCGCGCGACGCGGTGCAGGCCGTGTGCGGTGCAGGCCGTGCACGGTGCAGACCGTGTGACGCGGCACACGTGCGGTGCGGGCGGGGGTCGGGCGACCCCCGCCCGCACCATGCGTACGGCGCCGGTCCGGCCCGCATGACGCGCGCGGCGGGACGTTCGGCCCGGGACTTCCGGCCCGGCGCGCGGGGGCGGTCCGGCCGGGACCTTCGGCCCCCGGAGGCCGCCGAAGGACCGTGGATCGGGGCGGCGTGCGCTGGGAGTGTGGAGACCACGCCGCAAGGGACATCGCAAGTTTCCGTGCGGCGGACCACGTCCCCCAGAGTTAGGTCACTACGTGCTTTCCTCCCTGATCCGCACCACCGCCGCCCGCCGTATCACCGGTTCCGTCGTCGCGGCAGGCGCCGCAGCGGCCGTGCTCCTGACGGGTGCGGGCTCCGCGTCCGCCGCTTCGGGTGCGAACTGGTCGGCCGTCGCGGCGTGCGAGTCGGGCGGCAACTGGGCCACCAACACCGGCAACGGTTACTACGGCGGTCTCCAGTTCACCCAGCAGACCTGGGCCGCCTACGGCGGCACCGCACACGCGCCGAGCCCCCACCAGGCGAGCCAGGCGGAGCAGATCGCCGTCGCCGAGAAGGTCCTCGCGGGCCAGGGCGCGGGCGCCTGGGGTTCCTGCGGCGCCAAGGGCGGGCTGGCGTAACCGAGCCGCCTGCGCACCCGTACGACATCGAAGGGCCGACCACTGGTCGGCCCTTCGGCGTACATCGGGGAGAATGGGGCCCATGAGCGCTCGTACTCCCGAAAACCCCGCAGCCGACCCCGCCCCCCACCGGGCCGGCTTCGCCTGCTTCGTGGGCCGCCCCAACGCGGGCAAGTCCACCCTTACGAACGCTCTGGTCGGTCAGAAGGTGGCCATCACCTCCAGCCGCCCCCAGACCACCCGGCACACGGTGCGCGGCATCGTGCACCGGCCGGACGCGCAGCTGATCCTGGTGGACACGCCGGGCCTGCACAAGCCGCGCACGCTGCTCGGCGAGCGGCTCAACGACGTCGTACGGACGACGTGGGCCGAGGTCGATGTGATCGGCTTCTGCGTGCCCGCCGACCAGAAGCTGGGACCCGGCGACAAGTTCATCGCCAAGGAACTCGCCGGGATCAAGAAGACCCCGAAGATCGCCATCGTGACGAAGACCGACCTCGTCTCGCCGAAGCAGCTGCGCGAGCAGCTCCTGGCGATCGACGAGCTCGGGCGCGAACTGGGCATCGCGTGGGCGGAGATCGTGCCGGTGTCGGCGGTCGGCGACCAGCAGGTGTCGCTGCTCGCGGACCTCATCGCCCCGATGCTGCCCGAGAGCCCGCCGCTGTACCCGGAGGGCGACCTCACGGACGAGCCCGAGATGGTCATGGTCGCGGAACTGATCCGGGAGGCGGCGCTGGAGGGCGTGCGCGACGAGCTGCCGCACTCGATCGCGGTGGTCGTCGAGGAGATGATCCCGCGCGAGGACCGTCCGGCGGACCGGCCGCTGCTCGACATCCACGCGAACGTCTACATCGAGCGGCCCAGCCAGAAGGGCATCATCATCGGCCCGAAGGGCCAGCGGCTGAAGGACGTCGGGACGAAGTCCCGCAAGCAGATCGAGGCGCTGCTGGGGACGCCGGTGTTCCTCGACCTTCATGTGAAGGTCGCGAAGGACTGGCAGAGGGACCCGAAGCAGTTGCGCAAGCTCGGATTCTGAGGGGGTCGCGAGGGCGTGCGGTCGGGAGGGGCGGGCTCTGCGTGGGGCCGCCCCCTTGCCCACCCGTTCCGCCCCCGGGGGGCGGCCCCGCTGCCCTAGGGGGCTAAGGGGGCTAGTGGGGCTGAGGGGCAGGCAGTTAGGGGCGCGGGGAACTGCGCGGCCAGCCACGGCGCACCCGCACATGCGAACCCCAGTGGTCAGGCCCCCTCCTTCAGCACTCGCGAGATCAAGTCCCGCTGTGCCTCGGAGAGTTGCGGCTCCGCGCAGTGCACTGTCTGCCCGTCGACGGTGATCTCGTACGAGAATCCGTCCGGGATCGCCGCCCCCGGCAGCTTCACGCCCCGGCCGGAGGCGACCGCCGCCGCGGCCAGGGCGTGCCACTCGCGGGCGTCGGGCAGGCCCGAGGTGTCGACCTCGGCCCGGCGCTCGATGCCGGCGAAACCTCCGGTGCGGACTACCGAAATAAGCATGGGGTCCGTTCTAGTACGCGCAGGGCTCCGCCGGTAGGGGGCGCCCCGCCGGTCATGGCCGGAACGCCCCACGTACAGCAGCAACAGCCGGCTACAGCTTCGCCTTCGCCTGCGTCGGCACTCCCACCTGCTCCCACGCCTTCAGCAGCGCGTCCTTCTCCTCGCCGTCCCCGAACCGCCGGTGCGCCGCCGCCACCGTGGCCTGCGCGAAGTCCGCGAAGGTCGGTGTGACGGTGAGTGTCCCCGCGGTGAGGGTGTCGTACCAGATCTGCCCGGCCCGCTCCCACGCCTTGCCGCCGAGCGCGTCGGCGAGCAGGTAGAACGCGTGGTTGGGGATGCCCGAGTTGATGTGGACGCCGCCGTTGTCGCGGCCGGTGGTGACGTAGTCGTCCATCGTCGCGGGCTGCGGGTCCTTGCCCAGTACGTCGTCGTCGTACGCCGTGCCCGGGGCCTTCATCGAGCGCAGGGCGACCCCGGAGACGCGCTCGGAGAGCAGCCCGGCGCCGATCAGCCAGTCGGCCTCGGAGGCCGTCTGGTCGTTGACGTACTGCTTCACGAGCGAGCCGATGACGTCCGACATGGACTCGTTGAGCGCACCCGGCTGGCCGAAGTACGTGAAGTTCGCCGTGTACTGGGTCACGCCGTGCGCCAGCTCGTGGCCCATGACGTCGACGGGGATCGTGAAGTCGAGGAACAGTTCCCCGTCACCGTCCCCGAAGACCATCTGCTCGCCGTCCCAGAACGCGTTCCCGTAGTTCTTGTCGTAGTGGACGGTGGCCAGCAGGGACATGCCGTTGCCGTCGATGGAGTTGCGGTCGAAGGCCTTCAGGAGCAGGTCGAAGGTGGCGCCGAGACCGGCGTACGCCCGGTTCACGGTGGCGTCCTTCGTGGGCTTGTCACCCTCCTTGCGTACGACCTTGCCCGGCAGGTCGCGCCTGCCGTGCGCGTCGTGGATGGTGCGGTGCACCAGCTTGTCCGCGGCGCCGGGGGCGGGGACGAGTGACGGCGCGCCGACGACCGTGGTCAGCCGGCGGTGGGTGCGCTGCGCGGCGTCCGCTTCGAGGGTGCGGCGGGCGGGTCCGGAGAGTGCGGGGTCCTCGGCCTGTGCGAGCTTGTCGAGGACGTGGGGCGGCACGATGGTGCAGAAGACGGGGTGCATGGCTTCCATGGCGAGCAATGTGGCACCGGGTCATGCCGCTGTCACTACCTGCCACCATGATTCGCACGATATTTCAAGTCATCGAGTGAAGGATCACTGTTTCGCTGACATCGAGGACGGGTCTTGCATACTGATACGGGACCGGCGCCCCCGCCGCACCTCGGTTAGGCTGCGGCACATCATGCGTTTCGGGCTGCTTCTCCTTAGCTGCCGCGGCGAGGGCCTGTAGTCGTAGGCCGACCCCCTCCCCGCGGGATCTGGTGCTGCGCGACAGTCGGCCGTCCCCTTGCAGGAGACCCGAGGAGCCCTACGCAATGACCCCCCAGCAGGCCGGCCCGCAGTCCGTCGGCAGCCCCACCCCCGTCACCAACGCCGCGCACTTCCAGCGGCCCTCCGGGATGCCGGTCCACAAGTACGCGGGTTACGAGGCTGTCGCCATCCCCGACCGGACCTGGCCCGAGGCCCGCATCACCAAGGCTCCCCGCTGGCTCTCCACCGACCTGCGCGACGGCAACCAGGCCCTGATCGACCCCATGAGCCCGGCCCGCAAGCGCGAGATGTTCGATCTGCTGGTGCGGATGGGCTACAAGGAGATCGAGGTCGGCTTCCCGTCGTCCGGCGAGACCGACTTCAACTTCGTACGCTCCATCATCGAAGAGGGCGCCATCCCCGAGGACGTGACGATCTCCGTCCTCACCCAGGCCCGCGAAGAGCTGATCGAGCGCACCGTGGAGTCCCTGCGCGGCGCCCACCGGGCCACCGTGCACCTGTACAACGCGACCGCCCCGACCTTCCGCCGCGTGGTCTTCCGCGGTACGAAGGAGCAGGTCAAGCAGATCGCCGTGGACGGCACCCGGCTGGTCATGGAGTACGCGGAGAAGATCCTCGGCCCCGAGACGATCTTCGGCTACCAGTACTCGCCGGAGATCTTCACCGACACCGAGCTGGACTTCGCCCTGGAGGTCTGCGAGGCGGTCTGTGACGTGTGGGGTCCGGAGGAGAGCCGCGAGATCATCCTCAACCTGCCCGCCACGGTGGAGCGTTCGACGCCCTCGACCCATGCGGACCGCTTCGAGTGGATGTCCCGCAACCTGTCGCGCCGTGAGCACGTCTGCCTGTCCGTGCACCCGCACAACGACCGCGGCACCGCCGTCGCCGCCGCCGAGCTGGCCCTCATGGCCGGCGCGGACCGCATCGAGGGCTGCCTGTTCGGCCAGGGCGAGCGCACCGGCAACGTCGACCTGGTCACCCTGGGCATGAACCTGTTCTCGCAGGGCATCGACCCGCAGATCGACTTCTCGCAGATCGACGAGATCCGCCGCACCTCCGAGTACTGCAACCAGATGGAGGTCCACCCGCGCCACCCCTACGCGGGCGACCTGGTCTACACCGCCTTCTCCGGCTCCCACCAGGACGCCATCAAGAAGGGCTTCGACGCCATGGAGGCGGACGCGGCGAAGCAGGGCAGAGGCGTCGACGACATCGAGTGGGCGGTGCCGTACCTGCCGATCGACCCGAAGGACGTCGGCCGCTCGTACGAGGCCGTGATCCGGGTCAACTCGCAGTCCGGCAAGGGCGGTATCGCGTACGTCCTGAAGAACGACCACAAGCTGGACCTGCCGCGCCGCATGCAGATCGAGTTCTCGAAGATCATCCAGCAGAAGACGGACGCCGAGGGCGGCGAGGTCACCCCGAAGGCCATCTGGTCGGCCTTCAGCGACGAGTACCTGCCCGACGGCGGCAACCCGTGGGGCCGCATCCAGGTCCGCTCCGGCCAGACCACGACGGACACCGACGGCCGCGACACCCTGACCGTCGAAGCGGTCGTCGACGGCGTGGACACGGTGCTGACGGGCGTCGGCAACGGCCCGATCTCCGCCTTCTTCGACGCACTGGCCGCGGTCGGCGTCGACGCCCGCCTGCTGGACTACCAGGAGCACACGATGAGCGAGGGCGCCTCCGCGCAGGCCGCCTCGTACATCGAGTGCGCGATCGACGGGAAGGTCCTGTGGGGCATCGGCATCGACCCGAACACCACTCGGGCTTCCCTGAAGGCCGTTGTCTCCGCCGTGAACCGGGCAGCGCGCTGACCTGAGCGTTTCCCCTGTGGCCCGTGAGGTTCCGCCCACCCGCGCCGGTGGGCGGGGCCTTTGTCTTTGCCCGGGGTGCTGACGCCGCCTCCCGGATGTGGCTAACATCACGTCCAACCCCGGCAAAGATGCCGAAGCGTGACGGAGGTGCGCGGTGCCGCCAGTACGAGGCCGATCGTCCAGCCCGTGGGGCAGTGTGGTGCGCAGCCCGTGGGGTGTGCGCACCACCTGGACCACCGTCGGTGACGGCGAGTTCTTCTGCCCCGGCTGCGGCGGTGACCGCAACTACGCCCACCGCACGGGCCGTCGGCGCCTCACCGTCTTGGGGATCCCCCTCTCCGTCCGCGGCACGGTCGGCCCGGTCGTCCAATGCGCGTCCTGCGAGGGGCAGTTCGGGGCGGACACCCTCGACCACCCCACCTCGGTGCGCTTCTCCGCGATGCTCCGCGACGCCGTCCACACGGTCGCCCTCGCCGTCCTCGCCGCCGGCGGTACGTCCTCCCGCACGGTGACGAGCACCGCCGTGGCGGCGGTCCGCTCCGCCGGGTTCGAGGACTGTACGGAGGAGGAGCTCACCCACCTCGTCGAGGCCCTGGCCGCCGACACGGGGCGCTATCTGCCGGACGGTCCTGCCGCCGGTGCGGCGGACGCGGCCGCGGCGGCCGCAGCGGCGTGTCCGTACAGCGCCACCCTCGCCATCGAACTCCACGAGGCGCTCGGCCCCCTCGCCCCGCACCTGGCCCCCGCGGGCCGCGAGTCGATCCTGGTCCAGGGCGCCCGTATCGCGCTGGCCGACGGCCCGTACAGCACCGCCGAGCGCGAGGTGCTGGTGACGGTGGGGGCGGCGCTGCAACTGTGCGCGGACGACACGGCACGGCTGCTGGCGGCGGCCAGGACGCCTTCCTGAGCGCTGCCCGAACACGCCGTGGTGGTGTGATCAGGCCGATCGTGGATACCCGCGCCGGTATGGCTCGGATACCGAAGTTCGGACGCAAGGGTCGCCGGGCGGACCGCGAGGAGCGGATCGGCCCGGATCCAGAGGTGGAGCGCAAGGCTCCTGACGCACCGACCGCGCTGTCGAAGGGGTCGTGGCGGTCCGCGATGAAGGGGACGCTGCGCGAGTTCAAGGACGACGAACTGGCGGACCGCGCGGCGGCGCTGACGTATTACGGAGTGCTGTCGCTGTTCCCGGCGCTGCTGGTCCTGGTGTCCCTGCTGGGCATCGCGGGCAGGTCCGCCACGGAGAGCGTCCTGGACAATCTCCAGCAGATGACGCCCGGCTCGGCCCGGGACATCATCACGCGGGCGGTCGAGCAGCTCCAGGGCAACAGCGGCGTCGGCTCGGTCATGGCCCTGGTGGGGCTGGCCCTGGCGGTATGGTCCGCTTCCGGCTACGTGGCGGCGTTCATCCGCACGGCCAACGCCGTGTACGACATGCCCGAGGGGCGCCCGGTGTGGAAGGTCCTTCCGGTGCGGATCGGGGTGACCGTGGTGCTCATGGCGCTGACCGTGGTCAGTGCGCTGATCGTGGTCTTCACCGGGGACCTGGCCCGCCGGGCGGGCACCGCACTGGGGATCGGGGACACGGCGCTGACGGTGTGGGCGGTCGCGAAGTGGCCGGTGCTGATCGTCCTGGTCACCTTCATGATCGCGATCCTGTACTGGGCCACCCCGAACGCGAAGGTCCGGGGCTTCCGGTGGGTCACACCGGGCAGTCTCCTCGCCCTGCTGCTCTGGCTGCTGGCCTCGGCCGGGTTCGCGTTCTACGTGGCGAACTTCGCCTCGTACAACAAGACGTACGGCACCTTCGCGGGCGTCATCGTCTTCCTGGTCTGGCTCTGGATCAGCAACCTGGCGATCCTGCTCGGTCTGGAGCTCGACGCGGAGGCCGTCAGGCAGCGCGCGATCGCCGGCGGACACCCCCCGGAGGAAGAGCCGTACGTGCAGCCGCGCGACACCCGCACGTGGGACGAGCAGGACCGTCGCCGCATGGAGTGAACACGCCCCGGGGGGGGAGGGGGGCTAAGGCTGCGCGCCGCCGCGGGACTGGTCCGCGCCGGCGCCCACCGCGCCTCCGAGGTGAACGGGCGTCCGTACGGGTTCAGTGCTTGAGGGAGGCGATGAAGGGAGCCCAGCTGGTGCCAGGGAAGTGCAGGACGGGCCCGTCCTGCACCTTGCTGTCCCGGACGGGGACGACGCCCGGGAGGCAGTCGGAGACCTCGACGCAGTTGTCGTTCTCGTCACCGCTGCTGTAGCTGCTCTTGCGCCAGAGGGTCGAAGGGCCGGTACTCAGGTTGAGCTGATGCATCGTCTGTAGTCCTCCGCCGCCGACTCGATCAATTGCAGGGACACCTCCGGCGACAACGCGGCAGCCCTGAGTAGATCGTAGGTTCGTTGGGCCTTCTTCACTACGGCCGGATCATCGAGGAGCTCTCCGACGAACAGGCCCTCTGTATAGGCCAACGGCGGTGCGTCGCTGAACTCCATGAGACGAAGGGGCTTGCCCATGGAGGGGTAGGCCCCTTCGCTGAAGGGGATCACCTGAACCATGATCCGACGGCTAAAGATCGAGGCCGTGATCTTCTCCAGCTGCTCGATCATGACCGCCGGGCCGCCCACAGGGGTGCGGAGAGCGGTCTCATGGAGGACGGCCCAATACAGAGGCCCTGTAGGGTCGTCGAGAATGTGTTGGCGCTCCATCCTGCCCTCGACTGCCTGCAGGATTTCGGTGTCGGACAGCTCGGGCCGAGCATTGACGGTCAGTGCTCGTGCGTATGCGGGAATCTGCAGAAGCCCCGGGACGACGCCTCCTTCGAACTCGTAGATGCTCGTTGCCAACGGCTCCAGGTCGACGACCACGCTGAAGTAATGCACATACCGTGAATCGGTGATCAGCTTTCGCCATGTTCGCTCGAAAAAGCCGTCGGTTTGCAGTGCTTGATCAATGCGCTGAGCTACGTCCAATTGCGGCTTACGTACAGCCTGCTCGAACTGGCCGATATATCCGCCGGACACGAAGACCATGAGCCCCAAAGCATCTTGAGTGAGCCCTGCGCGTTCCCGGCGCAGCTTCAGCTCTTCGCCAAAGTGTTCCCACTCCTTCTTCCGCGAAGTATTGGCCACGGATCAACGCCCCTCCCAAGCCGCGCCGTTGTAGTGCGCAGACCTCTTCCGAGCGTAGCCAGCCCGCCCCACGCTCGTAATGCGAAACGTGAAATCCATTCGGGACGGGAAGTGTTGGCAATGCTGGAAAGCCCGCATCACTCTGCGGAATGCATCGAAGAGGCGGAGGAAGTTGTGAAGAAGTTGCGCGCGGCTCTGGAGAGAGCCGGCATCGTGCTGCCGTCGCTCGGTGTGGAGGCCACCTCGTACACGAGGGAGGTCGGCTGTCCGCTGGTGGACCTGGGCCGGTGCACGGTCGACACTGCGCGGCGGATCGCGGGGGCGCTGCCCCGTGCGGAAGGGAGCGGGGAGCGGTGAAGCAGCCGTCCCTCGGCTCGTACGTGGTGGATCTCACCACCGGCCGGGTCGGCAGGGTCGTCACCAGGGTGGGCAGGCTGCTCCGGCTCGCCCCGGTGGGCGCGGGGAGGGAGTGGAACTGTGATCAGGACGAGGTCCGCCAGGCCACCGCGTCCGAGCGGCTGAGCGCGGCGACGGCGTACGTGAACGCCCGGAGCCGGGGCGAGCTGTCCTGAGTCCGTCCCGTACGGGGAGAGGGGCGACCCGGCCCCCCTCCTCGTACGGGACAATGGAACCCATGAGTCTGTTCCGTGACGACGGCATCGTCCTGCGCACCCAGAAGCTGGGCGAGGCGGACCGCATCATCACGCTGCTCACCCGCAATCACGGCCGGGTCCGCGCCGTCGCGCGCGGCGTACGGCGGACGAAGTCGAAGTTCGGGGCCAGGCTGGAGCCGTTCAGCCACGTGGACGTGCAGTTCTTCGCGCGGGGCGGCGAGCTGATCGGGCGCGGGCTGCCGCTGTGTACGCAGGGCGAGATCATCGCTCCGTACGGGAGCGGGATCGTGACCGACTACGCGCGGTACACCGCAGGGACGGCCATGCTGGAGACGGCGGAACGGTTCACCGATCATGAGGGCGAGCCTGCCGTGCAGCAGTATCTGCTGCTGGTGGGCGGGCTGCGGACGCTGTCCCGTGCCGAGCACGCGCCGAATCTGATCCTCGACGCGTTCCTGCTGCGGTCGCTGGCCGTCAACGGGTACGCGCCCAGCTTCGACGACTGTGCGAAGTGCGGGATCGACGGGCCGAACCGGCTGTTCTCCGTCGCGGCGGGCGGTGTCATATGCGGTGACTGCCGGGTGCCCGGCAGCGTCGTACCCTCTGCGGAGGCCGTCGCTCTGCTGAGCGCACTGCTCACCGGGGACTGGGCGGCGGCCGACGCGTGCGAGCCGAGACACGCCCGCGAGGGCAGCGGGCTGGTGTCGGCGTATCTGCACTGGCACCTGGAGCGCGGGCTGCGCTCGCTGCGGTACGTAGAGAAGGCCTGAGAAGCACACATCAGCACAGCAGGGAGAGCACGAGCCATGGCACGACGCGGGATTCTGGGACTGGGCCGGCGAGAGTACAAGATCCCCGAGCCGCACCCGTCCGGTGCGCGGCCTCCGAAGATCCCCGGCGAGCTGGTCCCGGAGCACGTGGCGATCGTCATGGACGGGAACGGCCGGTGGGCCAAGGAGCGCGGGCTGCCGCGCACCGAGGGCCACAAGGTGGGCGAGGGAGTGGTGCTCGATGTGCTGAAGGGGTGCATCGAGATGGGAGTGAAGAACCTCTCGCTCTACGCCTTCTCGACCGAGAACTGGAAGCGGACCCCGGACGAGGTGCGTTTCCTGATGAACTTCAACCGGGATGTCATCCGGCGCCGGCGGGACGAGATGAACGAGCTCGGTATCCGGATCCGGTGGGTCGGGCGGATGCCGAAGATGTGGAAGTCGGTCGTCCAGGAGCTCCAGGTGGCTCAGGAGCAGACCGTCGACAACGACGCGATGACGCTGTACTTCTGCGTGAACTACGGCGGGCGCGCGGAGATCGCCGACGCCGCTCAGGCGATCGCGCGTGATGTCGCCGCCGGGAAGCTCGACCCGTCGAAGGTGAACGAGAAGACCTTCGCCAAGTACATGTACTACCCGGACATGCCGGACGTGGATCTCTTCCTGCGGCCCAGCGGCGAGCAGCGGACGTCCAACTACCTGCTGTGGCAGAGCGCCTACGCCGAAATGGTCTTCCAGGACGTGCTGTGGCCGGACTTCGACCGCCGCAATCTGTGGGACGCCTGCTACACCTACGCCCAGCGCGACCGCCGGTTCGGCGGTGCGGTCCCCAACGAGCAGCAGAATCAGGTCGGTTCACCGCTTCCGCAGGTGCCCGAACAAGGCTGATACCCCGGGCCCCGGCAGTATCATGCGCCGAAGGGGAGCACGAGCACACCGGGCGAACCGGCTCCCCGGGGGCGGGGGTCTGAGCGGTGGCGGAGCGACTCGTGGTGTCCGGCACGGAAGCCGGGGCGAGGGACCTCGACGCGGTACTGCTGCTGGTCGAGGACGATTCCGCCGACGCGCTGCTGTTCACGGAGGTGCTGGCGGACAGCGACCTGCGGGCCGAGGTCCACTGGTGCACCTCCCTGGGCGAGGCGCGCACCTTCCTCTGCGAGCACATCGGACCGGTGTGCGTACTGCTGGATCTCCATCTGCCGGACGTGCGGGGGCTGGATGCCGTACGTCAGGTGCTTGCCGCGCACCCGGACGCGGCGATCGTCGTACTGACCGGTCTCGTCGAGGGCGAGGCCGGCCAGACCGCCGTGGCGGAGGGTGCGCAGGACTATCTGGTGAAGGGGCGCCTGGACGCCGAGACCCTGAGCCGGGC
This sequence comes from Streptomyces sp. NPDC048442, assembly GCF_040651475.1. Lineage (NCBI taxonomy): Bacteria > Bacillati > Actinomycetota > Actinomycetes > Kitasatosporales > Streptomycetaceae > Streptomyces > Streptomyces sp. NPDC048442. Next base: position 215,134 of record NZ_JBEZKB010000001.1, on the reverse strand, counting down.
CGTGCGGTACGCCGTGCAGCGCAAGCAGGTCGAGCGGGCCTCGGTGGCGCTGCACGCGGGCCGGCTGCGTGCCGAGGAGAACGCCAGGCTCGAACTGGGGCTGCTGCCTGTGCCGTTGATGCGGTCCACCGGATTCGAAGTGGACGCACGGTATGACCCCGGGCGCGAACAGGGCCTGCTCAGCGGGGACTTCTACGACGTGGTGCAGACCGCCGACGGGACCGTGCACGCGGTGATCGGCGACGTGTCCGGACACGGGGCGGCCGAGGCCGCGCTCGGGGTGTGCCTGCGGGTGGCGTGGCGGGCGGCGGTGCTGAGCGGCTGCACCGGGCCCGCCCAACTCCGGCTCCTCGAAGAGATCATGGCGGCGGAACGGTCGGCGCAGCAGGTCTTCGCCACCCTGACGAGCCTCGTCTTCCCCGCCGACCGGCACTCGGTGCGCGTGGTGCGCGCCGGACATCCGGGGCTGCTGCTGCGCGGACCCGCCGGGACCGTCTGGTACGACCCGCCGGGCGGCATGGCGCTCGGCATTGCGCCCGGCACCGGCAGCTGGCCGGAGACCGATCTCCCGCTGGCGCCCGGCACCGGCGTCGTCGTCTTCACCGACGGACTCTTCGAAGGGCTGATCGGACCGCGCACCCGGCTCGGCGAGAACGGGCTGCTGCGGCTCGCGAAGGAGTACGAGGACCTGCCGGCACGGGATTTCGTCCAGGCGCTCGTCCAGGCGGCGACCGCCGCGGCGGCACCGCACGGCGGGCTCTCCGACGACATAGCGGTGCTGCACCTGGCCTGGGGGAGCCGCTGAGGTGGCCCGCACGCCGAGTCAGGGGCGATTGCGTTTTGACCGGCTGTCCGTGCGGGACTGGATCCGTCTGGTACTGCTGTCCATGGCCGTGCTGCTGGTGCTCTGCGCGGCCACCGGGGCGGTCCTGCTCGACCGCACCGGCGTCCGCAACGCCGACCTCGTCGACCACATCCAGCCGGGCCGCTCCGCCGTGCTGCTGCTCCAGCGGTCCCTCGTCGACCAGGAGTCCGGCGTACGGGGCTTCGCCCTCAGCGGCAACGAGGCGTTCCTCGCACCGTACGAGGCGGGGGTGCGCGAGGAGCGGCGCCAACTTGCCGCCACGGCCCAACTACTGGGCACCGACGGTGTGTTCGGGAGCGATCTCGCGGCGGTGCGGGACAAGGCGGTGCGGTGGCGCACGGAGCAGGCGGCGCCGCTGATCGCCGCGATCCGGGACGGGGCGGGCATCACCTCCGTACAGCCGCGCGTCGAGGGCAGCAAGCGGTCCTTCGACGAACTGCGCGCACTCCTGCGCGTCCAGGAACGCCACCTCGACGAGGCGCGCACGGCCGCCCGCGCCGACGTCGCGAGCCTGCGCACCCAGCGGGACTGGGCGTTCCTCGGCATGCTCGCCGTGATACTCGTCACCGGCCTGCTCCTCGCCCTGCTGCTGAGCCGCATGGTCGTCCGCCCGCTGGCCGCCCTGCGCGCGGCGGCCGACCAGGTCGCGGGCGGCGACTTCGACCGGCGCATCGACGTGCCGGGCCCCGAGGACGTACGGGCGGTGGGCGCGTCCGTGGACTCCATGCGGCGACGCATCGCGGGCGAGCTCGCGGAGGCCAGGGAGAAGGAAGCGCTGCTCGTCGTACAGGGCGCGGACCTCGACGCTCAGGCGCAGGAACTGCGGCGCTCCAACGCCGAGTTGGAACAGTTCGCGTACGTCGCCTCGCACGACCTGCAGGAGCCGCTGCGCAAGGTGGCTGCGTTCTGCCAGCTCCTGGAGAAGCGGTACGCGGACGTGGTCGACGACCGGGGCAAGCAGTACATCGCCTTCGCCGTCGACGGCGCGAAGCGGATGCAGATCCTGATCAACGACCTGCTGACGTTCTCGCGGGTGGGCCGGCTGGACGCCGATCCGGTGCCGGTCGCCATGGACGACGTACTGGCCCAGGCGCTCGGCAACCTCGCGACGGCGGTCGAGGAGTCCGGCGCGGTCGTCGAGGTACCGGACCGGCCGCTGCCGGTGGTGAGCGGCGACCCCACCAGCCTCACCATGCTGTGGCAGAACCTGATCGGCAACGCGATCAAGTTCCGGCACCCGCAGCGGACACCGGTGCGGATCGTGGTGCGCTGCCAACGAGCCGGGGACGACTGGCTGTTCCGCGTCGCCGACAACGGGATCGGGGTGGCGCCGGAGTTCGCCGAGAAGGTCTTCGTCCTCTTCCAGCGGCTGCACTCGCGGGAGGAGTACGCGGGCACCGGCATCGGACTCGCGCTCTGCCGGAAGATCGTCGAGTACTACGGGGGGACGATCCGGCTCGACACCGAGGGGGCGGTTGCCGGATCGGAGGAAGGTGCCCGGGTGTGCTTCAGCCTGCCGGTCGAGCCAACAGGAGTACGTACATGAACTCTCCCGACACCCATGAGGTGCCCGCCACCCCCATCGAGGTGCTCCTCGTCGAGGACGACCCGGGCGACGAGCTGATGACCAGGGAGGCCTTCGCCGACAACAAGATCCGCAACACGCTGCACGTGGTGCGGGACGGGCAGGAGGCCTTCGACTACCTCTACCGGGAGGGGGCGCACGTCAACGCGGTGCGGCCGGACCTCATCCTGCTGGACCTGAACCTGCCGAAGTACGACGGGCGGCAGGTGCTGGAGCGGATCAAGAAGGATGAGGCGCTGTCGCACATTCCGGTGGTCGTGCTGACGACTTCGGCGGCGGAGGAGGACATTCTGCGCAGCTACAAGCTGCATGCGAATGCGTATGTGACGAAGCCGGTGGATCTGGATCAGTTCATTTCGGCGGTGCGGCAGATCGACGATTTCTTTGTGACGGTGGTGAAGCTGCCGCCGAGGGAGCGGTGAGGGACGTGTGCTTGAGGGGCGCGGGGAACTGCGCGACCAGCCACGACGCACCCGCACCATGGTCAGCTTGCTTGGGCCTTGTCGTAGGCAGCCTTTACTTCGTTGCCGAAGTAGGGGCCGAACATGCGGCCCGGCAGGAACGTGTAGCCGAAGCTGTTCACGGAGGCCTGGAGGCCCGTTCCGGTCGACTCGTCGAACGAGTTGAACCAGGGGCCGCCGCTCGACCCGCCCGTCATGTCGCAGGCGAGGCTGTGGTCCTTCGAGAACAGGAAGTCCTTCGTCGTGTTCCCCGAGCAGTAGATCAGCTTCTTGCCGTCGTACGGCGCCGCCGCGGGGAAGCCGAACGCGTACATCGGCTTGTTGTAGCCGCCGTTGAACTGGACGCCCTGTGCGCCGACCACATCGGCCAGCTTCTTGCCGTCCAGGGGGTTCACGACCGCGAGGCCCACGTCGTAGTTGATGTCCTCGCTCGCCGCCCACTGGTCGGTGGCGGAGGTCTTCGACGCGGTCCAGGTCCCGTAGGGGCTCTGACCGTCGTGGTAGGCGGGGACGAACGCCCAGTTCGTGTGCCAGGCGCCCTCCAGCTTCACGCAGTGCCCCGCGGTGACGACGGTCGACTTGTTCTGGCTGGTGACGGAGTTGCCGGAGCAGGAGGCCGTACGGCCCTGGTAGGTGAAGAAGACCCGGCCCGAGGTCTTCACCACCGCGCCGCCACCGGTCCACGCGCCGCCCTTCTGCGGGAACGCCTTGGTGGAGGGTACGGAGACGGCCGGGCCGCCCCGTTTCGCGGGGGTGATCTGCGAGGCCCGGGACGGGGACACGTTCAGCAGGTCCAACGGCTTCGCCGCGCGCATCCGCTCCGGCGTCCAGAAGTCGCGGACCTTCTGTTCGGCGGAGACGGTGGGGGAGGGGGATGCGGGGGATTTCGGCGGGGCTGCTGAGGCCGGGACGGCTCCGGTGGCGAGCAGGCCGCCTACGGCAGCCGCGAGACCGAGCAGTGCACTGTGGGGACGACGTCTCACGCTAACTCCTTCTGCGAAGAGGGAAGCGGTGCGGAAATCGGTGTGCGTGAGGCACGTTGCCACGGAGCCTGACTACCTGTCAGCAGCCGGTGAGGGAGTTGGCCGAAACATGGCGAACGCCCCAACTCCTCAAAGGGAGTTGGGGCGTTCGGGAAATCCGTCAGGCGGCCGCGCACTCCGCGCACGTACCGAAGATCTCCACGGTGTGCGCCACGTTCACATATCCGTGCTGCGCGGCGATCGCATCGGCCCACGACTCGACGGCCGGACCCTCGACCTCGACCGCCTTGCCGCACATCCGGCACACCAGGTGATGGTGGTGGTCGCCGGTGGAACACCGCCGGTAGACCGACTCCCCCTCACTGGTGCGCAGCACGTCGACCTCGCCCGCGTCCGCCAGGGACTGCAGGGTGCGGTAGACCGTGGTCAGGCCGACGGAGTCGCCCTTGTGCTTGAGCATGTCGTGGAGCTCCTGTGCGCTGCGGAACTCGTCCACCTCGTCCAGGGCCGCCGCCACGGCGGTTCGCTGCCGGGTGGAGCGCCCCCGTACCGGTGCGGAGTTCGTCGTCGCGCTCGCACCGCTCGGCGCCGTCGTCACAGGTGCCTCCTCTGGTCGCCCATTACGCGAATAGATGCGTCGGGCCATTGTGCCAGGAGCGTCGGCCGCGCCCCGTCAGACCTTGATCGCGTCCGGGCCTTCGGCGTCGGCGGACACGGCCGGGCCGCCGGTTTCCCGCTGCTCCAAGTGTCCCGCGCGGGAGCGCCGCCGGGCCAGGGGAGCGGCGAGGAGCGTCAGCACGATGAAGACGCCGATGGCGAGCAGCACGATCGTCGCGCCGGGCGGAACGTCGTACTGGTACGAGGAGAGCGTTCCGGCCAGTGTCACCGCCGTGCCGATGGCGACGGCGAGGACGAACGTGACGGTGAAGCTGCGGGAGATCTGCTGCGCGGCGGCCACCGGCACCACCATCAGCGCGCTGACGAGCAGCAGGCCCACGACCCGCATGGCGACCGTGACGGTCACCGCCGCCGTGACCGCGACCAGCAGGTTCAGGGCGCGCACCGGCAGGCCCGTCACCCGGGCGAACTCCTCGTCCTGGCTGACGGCGAACAGCTGGCGGCGCAGCCCGATCGTCACCAGGACGACGAAGGCGGCCAGAACGCAGATCGCCGTCACGTCCTCCTGCGAGACAGTGGAGAGCGAGCCGAAGAGGTACGAGGAGAGATTGGCGTTGGAGCCGGTCGGGGCGAGGTTGATCAGCAGGACGCCGCCCGCCATGCCGCCGTAGAAGAGCATCGCCAGTGCGATGTCGCCGCGGGTCTTGCCGTACCAGCGGATCAGCTCCATGACGACGGCGCCGGCGATCGCGACGGCGGTCGCCGTCCAGACCGGGCTCGCCGACAGCAGGAAGCCGAGGCCGACACCGGTCATCGCGACGTGCCCGATGCCGTCGCCCATCAGCGACTGGCGGCGCTGTACGAGGTAGATGCCGATCGCCGGGGCGGTGATACCGACCAGGACGGCGGCGATCAGGGCCCGCTGCATGAACGGGGTGCTGAAGATGTCCATCAGTTCGCTCATGTCAGCTCAGCAGTCCCGTCGGTACCGGAGACGCGGCGGCGGGCGCCGCGTCCGGGTGGCAGTTTTCCTTGGTCAGGTGGTGGTCGTCGTGGCCGGGCAGGGCGCCCGCCGTCGGCGGACCGTCGTACGTGACGAGCCCGTCGCGCAGCACCACGGTCCGGTCGATGAGCGGCTCCAGCGGGCCCAGCTCGTGCAGTACGAGGAGGACGGAGACGCCCGCCGCGACCTGCTGGCGCAGGGTCTCCGCGAGGATCTCCTGGCTGGCCAGGTCCACGCCCGCCATCGGCTCGTCCATGATCAGCAGCTCGGGCTCGGAGGCGAGCGCACGGGCGATCAGCACGCGCTGGTGCTGGCCGCCGGAGAGCGCGCTCACGGAGTCCTTCGCCCGGTCGGCCAGGCCGACGAGGCCGATCGCCCGGTCGACGGCGGCCCGGTCGGCCTTCGACGACAGCAGACCGAGCCGCGAGCGGGACAGCCGCCCCGACGACACCACCTCGCGGATCGTCGCGGGCACCCCGCCCGCCGCCGTCGTCCGCTGCGGTACGTAGCCCACGCGTGCCCACTGCCGAAAGCGCCTCAGCGGCGTACCGAACAGCTCGACGGAGCCGCCGGTCAGCGGCACCTGGCCGATGACGGAGCGTACGGCCGTGGACTTGCCCGAACCGTTCGCACCGAGCAGGGCGACGACCTCGCCGCGGTGCACGGAGAGGTCGATGCCGCGCAGCACGCGGCGCGAGCCGAGCGTGGCGGTGGCCGCGCTCAGGGAGATGACGGCGTCCTGGTGCACGGCTCGCGCCTCCTGGGATGTCTGCCGCGGTGTCTGCCGCGGTGTCTGCGGGGATGCCTGCTGCGGGGCGCGGCTCACTTCGCGCCGAGCGCCTTCTGCAGGGCTTCGAGGTTCGACTTCATGACCCCGAGGTAGTCCGAGCCCCTGGACTTGTCCGTGATGCCTTCCAGCGGGTCCAGGACGTCCGTCTTGAGGCCGGCGTCCTTCGCGACGGTCTTCGCCGTCTTGTCGCTGACCAGCGTCTCGAAGAAGACCGTGCTGACCTTGTCGTCCTTCGCGATCTTCTGGAGCTGCTTGATGCGGGCCGGGCTGGGCTCCGACTCCGGGTCGACGCCGCTGATGCCCTCCTGCTCCAGGCCGTACCGCTCGGCGAGGTAGCCGAAGGCGGCGTGGGTGGTGATGAAGGTCTTGGTGGAGGTGTTCTTCAGGCCGTCCTTGAACGCCGTGTTCAGGCCGTCCAGCTTGGTGACCAGGGCCGCGGTGTTCTTCTTGTACGTCGCCGCGTTGTCCGGGTCCGCCTTCTCCAGGGCCGCGCCGACGCCCTTGGCGACCTCGGCGTACTTCACCGGGTCCAGCCACACGTGCGGGTCGGAGGCGCCCTCGGCGCCGTGGCCGTGGTCGTGGCCCTCGTGCCCGGCCTCCTCCTGCGCGCCGTGCTCCTCCTGTGCGCCGTGCTCGTGGCCGCCGGCCTCGGTGCCGTGCGCCTCCAGCTTCGTGAGGGTCGCGGCGTCGACGGTGGACTTGGCACCGGACTGCTGCACGGCCTCGTCGACGGCCGGCTGAAGGCCCTTGAGGTAGACGATCAGGTCCGCGTCGGAGAGCTCCGCGGTCTGCTTGGGCTTGAGCTCCAGGTCGTGCGGCTCGACGCCCGGCTTGGTCAGCGTGGAGACGGCGACCTTGTCGCCGCCTATCTGCTCGGCCAGGTACTGCATCGGGTAGAACGACGCGATCACGTCCAGCTTCCCGTCCGCGTTCTTCCCGTCGGCGGCGGACGGGCTGCCGCCACAGGCGGAGAGCGTGATCAGTCCGAGAGAGACGGCGGCGGCGGTGGCGGTCGTGGGTATGAGGCGTCGTACGTTCATGACACTCATTTTCAACTAAAGTGGAAACGATTGTCAATAGTGCTCTTGTCCGCTCTGCCCCAGGTATCGATTTGATCCGGCCCCCCTGCCCGCCGGTAACCTGAAGCATTCGCCTTCGTCGTCGTAATGAAGAGAGCACCGTGGCCGCCGACAAGATCGAGACCATCGTCAGCCTGAGCAAGCGCCGTGGCTTCGTTTACCCCTGCAGTGAGATCTACGGCGGTTCCAGGGCTGCCTGGGACTACGGGCCGCTCGGTGTCGAGCTCAAGGAGAACATCAAGCGTCAGTGGTGGCGCGCGATGGTCATCGGGCGTGAGGACGTGGTCGGCCTCGACTCGTCGGTCATCCTGGCCCCCGAGGTGTGGGAGGCGTCCGGCCACGTCGGGACCTTCTCCGACCCGCTCACCGAGTGCACCTCCTGCCACAAGCGGCACCGTGCCGACCACCTGATCGAGGCGTACGAGGCCAAGCACCACGGCCGTACCCCCGAGAACGGCCTGGCCGACATCAACTGCCCGAACTGCGGCACCAAGGGCCAGTTCACCGAGCCCAAGCAGTTCTCCGGCATGCTCCAGACGCACCTCGGCCCGACCCAGGACACCGGCTCCGCCGCGTACCTGCGTCCCGAGACCGCGCAGGGTATTTTCACCAACTTCGCCCAGGTCCAGCAGACCTCGCGCAAGAAGCCGCCGTTCGGCATCGCGCAGATGGGCAAGTCCTTCCGGAACGAGATCACTCCGGGCAACTTCATCTTCCGCACGCGCGAGTTCGAGCAGATGGAGATGGAGTTCTTCGTCAAGCCGGGCGAGGACGAGCAGTGGCAGGAATACTGGATGGAGCAGCGCTGGAACTGGTACCTGGACCTCGGCATCAACCCCGAGAACATCCGCTGGTACGAGCACCCGGCCGAGAAGCTCTCCCACTACTCCAAGCGCACCGCCGACATCGAGTACCGCTTCAACTTCGGCGGCACCGAGTTCTCCGAGCTCGAAGGCGTGGCCAACCGCACCGACTTCGACCTGAAGGCGCACTCCAAGGCCTCAGGACACGACCTGGTCTACTTCGACCAGGAGGCCAATGAGCGCTGGACGCCGTACGTCATCGAGCCGGCGGCGGGCGTCAACCGGGCCATGCTCGCGTTCATGCTCGACGCCTACCGCGAGGACGAGGCTCCCAACGCCAAGGGCGTCATGGAGAAGCGTGTCGTCATGGGCCTCGACCCGCGCCTGGCTCCCGTCAAGGTCGCCGTGCTTCCGCTGTCCCGCAACCCGCAGCTCTCGCCGAAGGCCAAGGGCCTCGCCGCCGACCTGCGGAAGAACTGGAACATCGAGTTCGACGACGCGGGTGCCATCGGCCGCCGCTACCGCCGTCAGGACGAGATCGGCACCCCGTTCTGCGTGACCGTCGACTTCGACACCCTCGACGACAACGCGGTGACCGTGCGCGAGCGCGACACCATGAAGCAGGAGCGCGTCTCACTGGACATGATCCAGGAGTACCTGGCGGTCCGGCTGCTCGGCTGCTGACCTGCTGGTACTTGTTCAGAGCCCCCGGTTCGCGCGTGCGCGGGGCCGGGGGCTCCGGCGTGCCAGGGTCACGCAGAGGGCGGCGAGGGGGAGTTCGGCGCACACGGCCATGGCGGCCGCCGCCGCGAACTCCGGGCCCGGGGCCGAGGTGAGCAGGTCGGCGCACGCGTCGGCGGTCAGGAGGAGGGCGGCGCCTGCGGCCGCGAGACGGTGACCGCATCCGCCGCGTACGAGGCGGGTGCCGGCGGTCAGGAGGCAGAGGGCCTCCAGGAGGTCGAGGGCCATCCAGGCGGCGGCCTCCGCCGGGGGCAGCGTCGCGGCGAGGTAGCCGATCCACGGGAGCAGGGCGAGACCGGCGACGGTGAGGAGGCGTCCCTGCCACATGGCCGTCGGTACGGGGGAGTTGAGGGCCATGAGTGCCATGGGGGCGGGTCCTTCCGGGGGCTTTCCGCGGTGCCGAACCCGGCTTTCGGGCTCGTGGTCCACACTCCGGATTTCGGCGGCCCGGGTCAGGAATGCTGGTTGCCGACCTGGGGTGGCACTAGTTGCACCGCAGGGCGGTAACAGGGTTCATGGCGAATTGTCAGACCCACCGGCTACCTTCGGATCATGAAACTCTTGCCCCGGCCGCGACCGACCCGGATGCGGCGCGCCTTCGCCCGGCTCCGCCGTGACCTGGCCTTTCTCGCTGCCGGGGCGCCCCTGCACCTGCTCTGCGCGCTGCTGTTCCTGTGGGCGACGACCCAGCTCGTCGGGCTCCTGGCCGCAGACTCGGACGCGGCCCCGTATCTGCTGCCCGTGGCGCTCGTGCTGATCCTCGTCGCCGGGTTCGCTCTGACCGAGGCGCAGCGGTGGCGGTTGTGGGAGCTGTGCGGGGTGGAGATACCCCGGCTGCGGTTCGCGGTCCCATGGCGGCAGTTCGGGTACCACTGGCTGGTGGGGCCGTGCCTGGCGCTGCTCGAACTGGCCGTGCTCGTCATGGCGTTGCTCGCCGTCGCCGGGACGACCGTGTTCGCGTGGGAGTGGCTGCTGCCGGGGAGCTGGCGGGTCGGTCATCCCGGCTGGACCACCTGGGCGGCCTTCGTGATGGTGGCGGGCGTGGCGTCCCTCTTCGCCGTGCCGCCCGCGGCCGCCGCGCTCGTACGGCTGGAGCAGCGCATCACACCCGCACTGTTGCGGGACGAGCGCGGCGAGGCCCTCAAGCAGCGGGTGTCCGACCTGACCGAGAGCCGGGCCGGAGCGGTCGACGCGGCCGATGCCGAACGGCGGCGCATCGAGCGGGACCTGCACGACGGGGCGCAGCAGCACCTCGTCTCGATGGCCCTCAACCTCGGTATCGCGAAGGCCACCCTCAAGGACCTGCCGCCCGAGGCGCAGCAGGTCATCGACGAGGCGCACCGCGCCGCCAAGGAGTCCATCGAGGAGCTCAACAACCTGGTGCGGGGCCTGCACCCGTCCGTGCTCGACGAACTCGGCCTGGATCCCGCCCTGTCGGGCGTCGCCGCCCGCGCGCCCTTTCCCGTACGGCTGCGGGTGGACGTGCCCGAGCGGGCGGCGCCCGCCGTCGAGGCCGTCGCGTACTTCGTCGTGTCCGAGGCGCTCACCAACATCGCCAAGCACGCCCGCGCGACCCGGGCGGAGGTGGCCGTCACCCGGCTCGGGGGGATACTTCGGGTGATCGTCACCGACGACGGCACCGGCGGGGCCGACCCCGCAGGCGGCACCGGACTGCGCGGGCTCGCGCAGCGGGTGTCCTCCGTCGACGGTGCCTTCCGCCTCAGCAGCCCCACCGGGGGACCGACCGTCATGACCGTGGAGTTGCCGTGCACCGCCGCCGTGCAGTGATCGCCGAGGACTCCGTCCTCCTGAGGATCGGGGTCGTCAAGATCCTGGAGATGGCCGGGTTCGACGTCGTCGCCGAAGCGGGCGACGCGGAGGGACTCCTCACCGCGGTCGAGGAACACCGCCCCGACCTCGCCGTCGTCGACGTCCGGATGCCTCCGGGCTTCACCGACGAGGGGATCCGCGCCGCCCTCCTCGTACGGCAGCAGTGGCCGGACACCGCCGTGCTGATGCTGTCGCAGTACGTCGAGGAGCGGTACGCGGCGGAGCTGCTGTCCTCCCACACCAGCGGCATCGGCTACCTGCTCAAGCAGCGGGTCGCCGACGTCGAGGAGTTCATCGAGGCACTGCGCCGGGTCGCGGACGGGGGCACCGCACTGGACCCGCAGGTCGTCGCCCAGCTGCTGGTACGCAGGGGCAGCGACCCCCTGGAGCGGCTCACCGCCCGCGAGCGCGAGGTCCTCGCCGCCATGGCCGAGGGCCGCTCCAACGCCGGGATCGCCGCCCGTCTCACGCTCAGCGAGAGCGCGGTCGCCAAGCACATCAACTCCATCCTCGCCAAGCTCGACCTGCCCCGCGCGGGCGGCGACCACCGCCGGGTGCTGGCGGTCCTGCACTTCTTGGAGGGGAAGGGCTGACCGGGGTGGCTGAACGGGGTGGCTGACCGGGGCGGCGCGGAAAACTGGTGCGAGCGGGCGACGGGACGGGGTACCGTCAGACGCATGTTCTTCCAGACGCCGATTTACGAGTGAGAGCGCGACGGACCCGTTGCCGGTCCGTCCCCCACCGATGAATCCGTAGATCACTTCACATCACGCCGGAGAACCCATGAGCACGAGCAAGAACATCAACAACCCCGTGGGCCAGGGCGGCGGCCAGCGCAAGAGGCAGTCCCGCGACGAGCGGGCGAACAACGGCCCGCACCGCAACGCCGACCGCCAGGGCGCCGCCGACAAGAAGGCGGAACTGCTCGCCAAGATGCGCGAGAAGGCCGCGGCCGCCGGGAACGCCGGCGCTGACAGCTCCGACGCGCAGGCCTGAAGCAGGTAGCGCCTGAAGCACGTCACGTAGGACAGCAGGACAGCAGGGCCCGGACCGCACACGCGGTCCGGGCCCTGCTGCGTCGGCCGGTCCCAGCCGGTCTCGGCCGGTCTCAGCTGACGGTGCGGGGCAGCCGCAGGTTCAGCAGCCCCGTCAGTGCCACCACTCCCAGCTGCACCAGCAGCGTCACCGCGAGTGCGTCGCCCATGCCCAGAGCCGGGGTCAGCGCCAGGAACAGCGTGCCGAGCGTGGCCACGCCCAGGGCGAGCGAGGACTGCTGGGCCGTCACCATCACCCCGCTGCCCACTCCGGCGCGGTCGGCCGGGACCTCGGAGAGCACGATGCGGAACAGGACCGGCAGCTGGAGGCCCTGGCCCAGTCCGGCGATCAGCAGCCCCGGAAGCAGTCCCGCGAAGCCCAGCTCGGGCCAGTCCCGCCGTACGGCCAGGATCAGGAGCACCAGGCCGCCCGCCTGGATCAGCGCACCGGCGACCGCGATCCGGCCGCCGTACCGGCCGATCAGCTTCGGCCCGGCGAGGGACGCCCCGAAGAAGGCCACCGCCATCGGCACCAGGGCGAGACCGGCGGCCACCGCGCCCATGCCCAGGCCCTGCTGCAACGCCACCGCGATCACGAACATGAAGCCGCCGAAGCTGATCGAGAACGGCACGATCGGCGGCAGCCCGCGCCGCAGCGACTCCACCGCGAACAGGCTCGGCGGGACCAGCGGGGTGCGCCCTGCCCGGTCCGCCCGCCGCTCCACCAGGAAGAACGCGAGCGCCACGAACGGGAACGCGGCCAGGGACAGCCACGTCCACAGCGGCCAGAGCGACGCCCGGCCCTCGGTGAGCGGTGCCAGCAGCGTGAGGAGGGAGAGGGCGAGGAGCAGCGTTCCGGGTACGTCGACGGGCGCGGGCTTCTCGGAGCGGGTCTCCGGCACCGAGCGTGCCGCCAGCAGCAGCCCGACGATCACGACGGGCACATTGACGAGGAAGATCGACCGCCAGCCGGTTCCGGCGAGGTCGGCGGCGACCAGGAGGCCGCCGAGTATCTGTCCGGCGACCATCGCGAGCCCGGCCATCGCCCCGTACAGGCCCATCGCCTTCGCCCGGCGCGGCCCGGCGGTCGAGGCCTGGATGGTGGCCAGTACCTGCGGCAGCATCAGCGCGGAGGCGGCGCCCTGGGTGACCCGGGCCCCGACGAGCGTCCAGGCGTCCGGGGCGAGACCGCAGGCGAGGGAGGTCAGACCGAAGGCGGCCATGCCCCAGAGGAACAGCCGGCGGCGGCCGAACATGTCGCCGAGCCGCCCGCCGAGCACCAGCAGGACGGCGTACGAGAGCCCGTACCCGGCGACGACCAGTTCCAACAGGGCGGGGCCCGCGGCCAGTTCGTGGTCGATGGTCGGCAGGGCGACATTGACGATGAAGAAGTCGATGATCGGGAGCGCCGCCCCGAGCAGCACGGTGAACAGCCCGAGCGTGCTGAGGACGGACGGACCGGTGGAGGAAGAGGGGGAGGTGGAGGAGGAGAGGCGGGCGGAGGTCGGAGGGAGCGTGGTCGTCTGGGTCACGGCACCCACTGTCCGGGCATCCGCACCCTGGTACCAGAGTTTCCTTATCCTGGTACAAGCACTACCCGGCAACAGGCTGGCCGGTCCGCAGGAGCTTCGGGGAAGCTGGGGGAATGACGACGATGGCGCAGGAGACGACGCACGGGACAGCCGCGGTACGGGAGACCGACGAGAGCGACACCCACCGCACTGACACCGACGTCCGCCGTGCCGAGTCCGACCTCCGCCGCAGCGAGCCTGACGTCCGCGGTGCTGAGCCTGACGTCCGCT
>NZ_JBEZKB010000001.1:0-201442 GCF_040651475.1 Streptomyces sp. NPDC048442 | reverse complement strand
GGGTGCTGAGCCTGACGTCCGCCGTACCGAGCACGAGGTCCGCCGTGCTGAGCCTGACGTCCGCCGCAGCGAGCCTGACGTCCGCGGTGCTGAGCCTGACGTCCGCCGTACCGAGCACGAGGTCCGCCGTGCTGAGCCTGACGTCCGCCGCAGCGAGCCTGACGCCCGCGGTGCTGAGCCCGATGCCCGCCGTACCGAGCACGAGGTCCGCCGTGCTGAGTCCGACGCCCGCCGCGGCGAGTCCGACGTCCGCCGCCCCGACATCGACGTCCGCCGTGCTGAGCCTGACGTCCGGCGCAGCGAGCCTGACGTCCGCAGTGCTGAGCCCGGCGCCCACCGCGCCGAGTCCGACGCCCACCGCGCCGAGTCCGACGTCCGCCGCAGCGAGCCCGCCATCCGCCGCACTGACACCGACACCCCCCGCTCCGAGCCCGACGTCCGTCGTGCGGAGCTCGCAGCCTTTCTGCGCAGTCGTCGTGAGCGCATCAGCCCCGAGCAGGTCGGGCTGGTGCGCGGGCGTCGGCGGCGCACCCCCGGCCTGCGGCGTGAGGAGGTCGCGCAGCTCGCCGCCGTTGGCGTCACCTGGTACACGTGGCTGGAGCAGGCCCGCGACATCCAGGTGTCGCCGCAGGTCCTGGACGCCATCGCGCGCGCCCTGAAGATGGACCGCGTCGAGCGCACCCACCTGTTCGCGCTCGCCGGGACGCCCGACCCCGCCCCCAACGGGCCGTGCCCGACGGTCACCCCCGCCTACCAGCAGCTGCTGCGGCAGCTGGAGCCGATCCCGGCCTGCATCCAGAACAGCCGGTACGACATCCTCGCCTACAACCGGTCGTACGCCCGTCTGCTCTGCGACCTCGACGCGCTGCCCCGCGAGGACCGCAACTGCATGCTGCTCGCCTTCACCAACGACGAGTGGCGGGCCTCGATCGACGACCTGCCCAAGACCAGCCGGGCGATGGCCGCCAAGTTCCGCGCCTCGATGGCCGGGCACCTTGCCGAGCCCGCCTGGAAGGCGCTGCTGAAGCGGCTGGAGAGCGAGTCGGCGGAGTTCCGCGAGCTGTGGGAGCGGCACGAGGTCGTCGAGCACACCAGCCACACCAAGCTCCTGCGCAACGCGGAGGTCGGGCTGCTGCACGTCGAGCACGTCAACCTCTGGCTCAGCCCCGGCAACGGCGCCACCACCGGCCCCCGGCTGGTCAGCTATCCGCCGGTCGACGCGGAGACCCGGGTACGTCTTGAGCGGCTTCACGCACTGGCCGAGGCCTCGGACGAAGCTTCGGGCGAGGCCTCGGCCGCCGCCTGAGTGCGCTCCTCCAGCCGCTGCGCCGTTCTCGCCGCCGTGCCCCGTGCCCACTTCCCGCTGGTCAGCGCGCCCAGCAGGAGGACGCAGAGCCCGCACCCGGCGATGATCCAATAGGCCGGCACGCTCGCCGCCACGAACCCTTCCGCATGCGAGGTCCCCGCGACGCCCGCGGCGAGGACCGCGCCGATGACGGCGACGCCGAGCGTGCCGCCGATCTGCCGGCTCGTGGAGGCGACGGCGGCCGCGACCCCCGCCTGGGCACGGGGCATTCCGGACACCGCCGTGTTGGTGATCGGCGCGTTCACCATTCCGAAGCCGAGCCCGAAGAGCACGTACCCCGTGAACATCAGCGGATCGCTCGTCTCCGCCTCGAAGCCCGCGAACAGCACCGCGCTCGCCGCCATCGTCACCCCCGCGACCAGCAGCGAGGGCCTCGGCCCGAAGGCCCCGACCAGCCGCCCCGACAACGGCGCGCACACCAGCGTCATCGCGGCCATCGGCAGCATGTAGAGCCCGGCGTGCAGGGCGGAGAGACCGCGTACGTTCTGCAGGTAAAGGGTGTTCAGGAAGAGGAAGCCGGTGAGCGAGGCGAACGCACAGATCGCGATCACCGTGGCGCCGCTGAACGGAGCGCTCCGGAAGAACCGCAGATCGATGAGGGGCTCGGGCCGGCGCGGTTCGTACAGCAGGAGCGAGGCCAGTGCGAGCACCGCGACCCCGGCGAGCGAGAGCACGAGCGCCGATCCCCAGCCCGCCCCCGGCGCCTCGATGATCGCGTACGTGAGGGAGGCGAGCAGCGCGATGACGAGGAGCTGACCCACCGGGTCGGGCCTGCGCGACTTCGGGGCGCGGGACTCGGGCACGTACCGCAGCGTCAGCAGCAGCGCCGCCAGACCCACCGGCAGGTTGACCCAGAAGATCGCCCGCCAGCCCACCGAGTCGACGAGCAGCCCGCCGAGCAGCGGGCCCGCCGCCATGGAGATGCCGACGACGCCGCCCCAGACGCCGATCGCGCGGGCGCGCTCGCGGGGCTCCGTGAAGGTGTTGGTGACGATCGACATCGCGACCGGGGTGAGCATCGAGCCGCCGATCGCCTGCACGGCCCGGAAGGCGACCAGGGAGGCGAGGTTCGGCGCGAGCGAGCAGAGCACCGAGCCGAGCGTGAACATCACCAGACCCGTCATGAAGACCCTGCGCCTGCCGATCCGGTCGGCGACCGAGCCGGACAGCATGAGGAGGGAGGCGAGGACCAGGGTGTACGCGTCGATCGTCCACTGCATCCCGGCCACGGAGGCGTCCAGCTCCCGTTGCATGGTGGGGAGCGCGACGTTGAGCACCGTGCTGTCCAGGCTGACGATCAGCAGGCTCATGCAGCAGATGCCGAGGACGAGCATGCGGCGGCGGTGGGTGAGGTGGTGGGTGGGGTGCGGGGCTGGCCGCACGGCGGGGGCGTCGGACATCTTTCGATAGTACGGATAACTAAAGAAGTCGCTAGTGCGGGTAACTAAAGAAGTCGCTCGATCGGGTGCACGGGGTGCGCGACAATGAGGTAATGACCTCGCTCAACATCGGCCCCCATGTCGTGCAGCCGCCCGTGGTGCTCGCCCCCATGGCAGGCATCACGAACGCTCCGTTCCGCACCCTCTGCCGTGAATTCGCCGAAGGCGTGCGGGGGTTCGGGGGCCGCCCCCCGAGGGAAGCGGCCTCCGGGGGGAAGGGCCTGTTCGTGAGCGAGATGATCACGACGCGGGCGCTGGTCGAGCGCAACGAGAAGACCATGCAGCTGATCCACTTCGACGCGACCGAGACGCCGCGCTCGATCCAGCTGTACGGGGTGGACCCGGTGACCGTCGGCAAGGCGGTCCGCATGATCGTGGACGAGGGCCTGGCCGACCACATCGACCTCAACTTCGGCTGCCCGGTGCCCAAGGTGACGCGCAAGGGCGGCGGTTCGGCCCTCCCGTACAAGCGGCCGCTGCTGCGCGCGATCCTGCACGAGGCCGTCGGCAACGCGGGTGATCTGCCGGTCACGATGAAGATGCGCAAGGGCATCGACGACGACCACCTCACCTTCCTGGACGCCGGCCGCATCGCCGTCGACGAGGGGGTGACGGCCATCGCGCTGCACGGCCGGACCGCCGCCCAGCACTACGGCGGCACCGCCGACTGGGAGGCGATCGCCCGGCTGAAGGAGCACGTCCCGGAGATCCCGGTGCTCGGCAACGGCGACATCTGGTCGGCGGACGACGCGCTGCGGATGGTGCGCGAGACGGGCTGCGACGGCGTCGTCGTGGGGCGCGGCTGCCTGGGGCGGCCGTGGCTGTTCGGCGACCTGGTGGCCGCCTTCGAGGGCCGCGAGGAGCGGGCGGCGCCGACGCTGCGCGAGGTGTCCGTCGTGATGCGGCGGCACGCGGAGCTGCTCGGCGAGTGGATCGGCGACGAGGCACGCGGTGTCATCGACTTCCGGAAGCATGTCGCCTGGTACCTCAAGGGCTTCTCGACCGGCGGTGAGATGCGCAAAAAGCTCGCCACGGCGTCTTCTCTCGCCGAGATGGACGCTCATCTGAGCGAGCTCGACCTGGACCAGCCGTGGCCGGAGGGTGCGGACGGACCTCGGGGGCGTACGTCCGGAAATGGGCGGGTTGTCCTGCCGGAT
The DNA here is from genome assembly GCF_040651475.1 of Streptomyces sp. NPDC048442. Lineage (NCBI taxonomy): Bacteria > Bacillati > Actinomycetota > Actinomycetes > Kitasatosporales > Streptomycetaceae > Streptomyces > Streptomyces sp. NPDC048442. The sequence goes on along the minus strand of NZ_JBEZKB010000001.1, from coordinate 197,480 downwards.
GGCTGGCTGAAGGACCCGTACGACTGTGCAGGGATCAGTGACGAAGCGGAACTGGACACGTCCGGAGGGTGAGAATCGGGCTACTGCACCGGGTGTAGGGCGGCGTGATTCTCGCCACGCCTGATGGTGTAGTCGCTCAGATGAGCACTTTGAGGCAGGATGCATTTTCCAAAGGGTGGCACCCAGTGCCATCCTTTCTCTTTTCACTTCTCCCGGTCATGCATCACGGAGAGTCGACGCCCGGTGGACCGGTGATCTCTGTGCGTGGCCATGGGTTCGACACTTGAACGAATGGGGAGAGAGGCGGGGGAGGCCGGATCACTTTCGATCTGCTGGCGGACGGGTGGTTAAAGCCGTATGACGGTTAAGTGGACGTACCCAGACACCTTCGATCTGGGTATGTTCCTCGCCGTCAGGGCAGCCAACGCGTCTTCGAGGAGCCGAGACCGTGTCGGAAAACAAAGAACCCCACGTAGCTGAGCAGTCGACCGGGCAGAAGTTCGTCTACGACTTCACCGAGGGCAACAAGGAGCTCAAGGACCTTCTCGGTGGCAAGGGCGCCAACCTCGCCGAGATGACCAATCTCGGCCTGCCGGTGCCTCCGGGGTTCACCATCACCACCGAGGCCTGCAAGGTCTACCTCGACAGCGGTGACGCCCCCAAGGAGCTGCGCGACGAGGTCAGCGCCCACCTGGACGCCCTTGAGACGCAGATGGGCAAGAAGCTCGGCCAGGCCAACGACCCGCTGCTGGTCTCGGTCCGCTCCGGTGCGAAGTTCTCGATGCCCGGCATGATGGACACGGTTCTCAACATCGGCCTCTCCGACAAGTCCGTCACCGGGCTCGCCAAGCAGTCCGGCGGGAACGAGCGCTTCGCGTGGGACTCCTACCGGCGCCTGATCCAGATGTTCGGCAAGACCGTCCTCGGCGTGGACGGCGAGCTCTTCGAGGAGGCCATCGAAGCCGCCAAGACGGCCAAGAAGGTCAAGGTCGACACCGACCTGGAGGCCGCCGACCTCAAGAAGCTCGTCAAGAGCTTCAAGAAGATCGTCTCGGACTCGTGCGGCCGGGACTTCCCGCAGGACCCGCGCGAGCAGATGGACCTCGCCATCAACGCGGTCTTCGAGTCGTGGAACACCGACCGCGCCAAGCTGTACCGCCGCCAGGAGCGCATCCCCGGCGACCTCGGCACCGCGGTCAACGTGTGCTCGATGGTCTTCGGCAACCTCGGCACGGGCTCCGGCACCGGTGTCGCCTTCACCCGCGACCCGGCCAGCGGCCACGCGGGCGTCTACGGCGACTACCTGGAGAACGCACAGGGCGAGGACGTCGTCGCGGGCATCCGCAACACGATCCCGCTCGCCGACCTGGAGTCGATCGACAAGACGTCGTACGACCAGCTCATGCAGATCATGGAGACGCTGGAGACCCACTACAAGGATCTCTGCGACATCGAGTTCACCATCGAGCGCGGCCAGCTGTGGATGCTGCAGACCCGCGTCGGCAAGCGCACCGCGGGTGCCGCCTTCCGCATCGCCACGCAGCTCGTCGACCAGGGCCTCATCGACGAGGCCGAGGCCCTCCAGCGGGTCAACGGCGCGCAGCTGGCGCAGCTGATGTTCCCGCGCTTCGACGACGAGGCGAAGACGCAGCTCCTGGGCCGCGGCATCGCGGCGTCGCCGGGCGCCGCGGTCGGCAAGGCCGTCTTCGACTCGTACACGGCCGTCAAGTGGTCGCGCTCCGGCGAGAAGGTCATCCTGATCCGCCGCGAGACCAACCCGGACGACCTGGACGGCATGATCGCCGCCGAGGGCATCCTGACGAGCCGCGGCGGCAAGACGTCGCACGCCGCCGTCGTCGCACGCGGCATGGGCAAGACCTGTGTCTGCGGCGCCGAGGAGATCGAGGTCGACACCAAGCGCCGCCGCCTGACCGTCGGCAACACGGTCGTGGAAGAGGGCGACGTCGTCTCCATCGACGGCTCCTCCGGCAAGGTCTACCTGGGCGAGGTCCCGGTCGTCCCGTCCCCGGTCGTCGAGTACTTCGAGGGCCGGATGCACGCCGGCGCAGACGACGCGGACGAGCTCGTCGAGGCCGTGCACCGGATCATGGCGTACGCGGACCGCCGCCGCCGGCTGCGGGTGCGCGCCAACGCGGACAACGCCGAGGACGCACTGCGCGCCCGCCGCTTCGGCGCCCAGGGCATCGGCCTGTGCCGCACGGAGCACATGTTCCTCGGCGAGCGCCGCGAGATGGTCGAGAAGCTGATCCTCGCCGACACGGACGACGAGCGCGAGGACGCCCTGAAGGACCTTCTGCCGCTCCAGAAGAAGGACTTCATAGAGCTCTTCGAGGCGATGGACGGCCTGCCGGTCACCGTCCGTCTGCTGGACCCGCCGCTCCACGAGTTCCTCCCCGACATCACCGAGCTGTCGGTCCGGGTCGCCCTCGCCGAGTCCCGCAAGGACGCCAACGAGAACGACCTGCGCCTCCTGCAGGCCGTCCACCGCCTGCACGAGCAGAACCCGATGCTCGGCCTGCGCGGCGTACGCCTGGGCCTGGTCATCCCCGGCCTGTTCACCATGCAGGTCCGCGCCATCGCCGAGGCCGCGGCCGCCCGCAAGAACGCCAAGGGCGACCCGCGCGCGGAGATCATGATTCCGCTCGTCGGCACGGTCCAGGAGCTGGAGATCGTCCGCGAGGAGGCCGAGGCGGTCATCGCCGAGGTCGAGGCCGCCCACGGCATAGACCTCAAGCTGGCGCTCGGCACGATGATCGAGCTGCCCCGCGCCGCCATCACGGCCGGTCAGATCGCCGAGGCCGCGGAGTTCTTCTCCTTCGGTACGAACGACCTGACGCAGACCGTCTGGGGCTTCTCCCGCGACGACGTGGAGGCGAGCTTCTTCACCGCGTACCTGGAGAAGGGCATCTTCGGGGTCTCCCCGTTCGAGACGATCGACCGCGACGGCGTCGGCGCGCTGGTGAAGCAGGCCGTCGAGGCGGGCCGCAAGACCCGCCCGGACCTCAAGCTGGGCGTCTGCGGCGAGCACGGCGGCGACCCGGAGTCCGTCCACTTCTTCCACGAGGTCGGCCTGGACTACGTCTCCTGCTCCCCGTTCCGCATCCCGGTCGCCCGCCTGGAAGCGGGCCGCGCGGCAGCCCAGTCCTCGGGCAGCGACAGCCGCTGACCAGGGCCTGAACCACCGGACCCTTCGCCGGGACCGATTCCCCCACCCTCACCCCCGGCGAAGGATTCGGCACCATACGAAGCGGCGGCGCCCTGTGCGGGGGAGCCGTCGCTTCGGCGTGCGGGCACCGGGCCGGACGACCACCTGTATCCGGGGTGTCAGGCGACTTCGGCCTTCATGAAGGGGGTCTTCGACGAGTTCGCGCCATGGGTCCGCAGTCAGACGTGCATTACGGGCCAAGTCGAAGAAGCATTCACGTGCGGGTACTCGCTGTGGCGGCTCGAAGTCGGAGGGTGAAGGTCAGCCCAGTTGCGCGAAGTGGCAGTTGAAAAGTTGACCTTCGCACCGTGGGTCGTCGGAGGTTTCCCGGTGGTTCTCCGGTGTTTCTCCCGTGGTTCTCCGGTGCTTCTCCCGTGTGTCCCGGGCGCGGGGCCCGGGGATCGGCCGGTGTGCGGTGGTGCGGGGCGTGGGTGGCGGATCCCCACCCGCCATCCACGCCCTCGCACCTCGGCCCGACACCGAAAACGCAACCCCGCACGCCGCCGTCAAGTGCAGCGAAGCCCCCCACGGCCTTCGTCGCACCCCTCGGACGTGCGGGGCTGCCGGTGTCCGACGTCAGTCAGCTTGGCGCCTTGCGGCCCACCCGTGCGAGACGTTTCACGCGTGGCCGAAAGGCCATGGTGACCGGGTGTAAGGGCGTGCATACTCATCTGGGGGAACGGTTGCGGGTGCAATCGGTGGGCGATGGTGGGGAGTTGGACCAGTGGTGCTGCGTATCCACTTCACGGGGGAAGACCTTGCCCGGGTGCGGCTCGCCGCCCGCCCGGACGCCCTCTGGGAGACGACTCTCAGCTTCCACCGGCTGCGGGACCGGCGGGGCGGGCGGATGTACGGCGACTGGCGCGCTCAGGCGCGCGCCCGGCTCGGCAGGGGAGGCTCCCGGCAGCTGCTCGCCTCGGTGGTGCCCGCGCGCGGCTACTTCCCCGACTTCCTCACCCCGGCGGAGGGCGTCCACGGGTGGGAGGAGGGGCTGGCGGCCCTGCGGGCCACACCGGAGAAGCGGGTGGCGGGCGAACTCGCCCTGCTGAACCGCGGGTCGCAGGAGTCCCAGCGGTACGGCGCCCACGCCGGGCGGCGGCTCGCCGCCCCCGTCGAGTCCCAGAGGTACGGCGCGCACGCCGATCCGCCGCGGCTCGGCGCCCTCGTCGACGCCCTGGGCGACTACCACCGCGCCGCCGTCGCCCCGTACTGGCCGCATGTGCACGCCCGTGTCGAGGCCGACCGGGCGGCCAGGGGCCGCGCCCTCCTCGACGGCGGCGCCGACGCGCTCCTCGCCTCCCTGCCGCCGGTCCTGCGCTGGCGCTCTCCCGTGCTGGAGGCGGACTATCCGGTGGACCGCGAAGTGCACCTGGCGGGGCGGGGGCTGCGGCTCCAGCCGTCGTTCTTCTGTCAGGGGGCGCCGGTGATGCTCTACGACCCGGGGCTGCCGCCGGTGCTCGTCTACCCGGTGGAACACGCCACGCCCCGTACACCGACGGGCGGCGGCCCCTACCTCGGCCGGCTCGTCGGGCACACCCGGTCCGCCGTGCTGCGCGCCATCGACCACGGCTGCACGACGAGCGAGCTGGCGCGGCGGGCCGGGGTGTCCCTCGCGTCCGCCAGCCAGCACGCGTGCGTGCTGCGGGAGGCGGGGCTCGTGGTGACGCTGCGGCACGGCAGCGCCGTACTGCACTCGCTGACGCCGCTGGGCGCCGCCCTGCTGCGGGGCGGGGCGGCGGCAGCGCCCGTGCCCGTGCCCGCGGGTGCGGGCGCGGGCACGGGCGCGTCGGCCCCCAAGGGCCGGGCCGTCAGCTGCGGAACGGGCCCGTCACCTCGTAGGTGATGCCGCCCGACGAGCTGCCGCTCGTGCCGCGCTGGCTGGAGAAGTAGAGGCGGCTGCCGTCGGGGGAGAAGGCAGGTCCGGTGATCTCCGATCCCGACTGGCCGCCGATCCGCAGGAACGGCGTGACGACGTCGGTGGGGGTGATCAGGCAGATCTCCATGGTGCCGCCGTCCTCCGCCACGTACAGGTCGCCGGAGGAGGAGCCGGTGACGTTGTCGACGCCGGTGAGCGGGGCCGAGCCGCCGGTGACCAGGGAGTCGTCGTAGACCAGGTCGAGGGTCTGCGCGGCCGCGTCGTAGCGCCAGACCCGGTTGTCGCCCTTGGTGGTGAAGAAGCAGACGTTGTCCGCGTAGAAGCAGCCCTCGCCGCCGGTGAAACGCTTGGCGCCGGACACCTGGTTGCGGGTGGCCGTGGACGCGCCGGACGGGTCGGGGACCTTCGCCCAGGTGACGGGGCCGCTGGTGCCGGAGCCCATCTTCAGGACCTCCAACTGGCCCGCCCCGAGATTGCCCCAGACCGACGGGGTGAAGCGGTAGAAGCAGCCGTCGGTGACGTCCTCGGTCAGGTAGATCACCTTGCGGTCGGGATCGGCGGCCGCCGCCTCGTGCTTGAAGCGGCCCATGGCGTCCCGGCGGACGGCGGCCTTCACGCCCCACGGGTCGGTCTCGTAGACGTAGCCCCGGTCGACCTCCTCGCAGCTCAGCCAGGTGTTCCAGGGGGTCTTGCCGCCCGCGCAGTTCTGCCGGGTGGAGGACAGGATGCGGTGCGCGGCGGTGATCGCCCCGGTGGCGGAGAAGCGGACCGCGCCCGCGCCGCCCGAGGGGTTGATCTCGGAGTTGGAGACGTAGATCCAGCCGGTGCCGTCGGCGTAACAGGCGCCGCCGTCCGGGGCGTTGTGCCAGGTGTACGAGGTGCCGGCGACCTTCTGTCCCGAGCGGGCGATCACCCGGCTGCTGAACCCGGCGGGCAGCTGGATGCCGTTCGCGTCCGCCGCGCCGAGCGCGCCGTACGGTCCTGGGCCCGGCTGCGCCGGGTCGGCGTGGGCGGCGCCCCGCCACAGGGTGCCGCCGAACGCGGCGGCGGAGGAGCCGATGACGGCGGTGCGCAGGAAGGTACGGCGTTCCATGGAGGCTCCAGGGGGCTTCGGAGGGGACGGTTTCTCTGCCCGTGGAACGTAGGGTCCAGGAATTGACATGTCATCAACTCACCGTGAACGCAAGGGGAATCAGTCGTCGATCCCGGACCTTTCGACCCCCGCCACGATCCACCGCTGGAAGAAGAGGAAGACGAGCACCAGGGGAAGGATCGAGACGGCCGCCGCCACGAACAGCTCGTGCAGGTTGACCGTCTGCGCGGTGTTGAGGGTGGAGAGCGCCACCTGGACCGTCCAGGACCGCTGGTCCTGGCCGATGACCAGCGGCCACAGGAACGCGTTCCACGCCCCGATGAACACGATCGCGGAGACGGCCGCGAAGACGGGCCGCGAATTGGGCACGACGATGCGCCAGTACGTACGCCAGTAACCGAGCCCGTCGACGCGCGCCGCGTCCTCCAACTCCCGTGGGAATCCCAGGAAGTACTGCCGGAAGATGAAGCACGCGAAGGCCGAGAAGAGGGTCGGAATGATCAGCCCGCGCAGGGTGGAGACCCAGCCCAGCGAGGAGACGAGAACGAAGCTCGGGACGAAGGTGACCGCCGCCGGGACCATCAGCGTGCCCAGGATCGCGTAGAAGACCTTCTGGGAGTGCCTGTACGGGATGCGGGCCAGGCCGTACCCGGCGAGCGAGGCCGTGAGCAGTGTGCCGAGGGTGGTGGCGACCGCGATCAGCGCCGAGTTGAGGAGGGAGCGGGCGAAAGGGACCGCGGTGTCGTCGAAGAGTTCGGTGACGTTCCCCCACTGGAGGTCGGCGGGGAAGAACGTCCAGTCGGGCGAGGTGATGTCGGCGTCGGTGGCGAGAGCGTTCCGTACGAGCAGGTAGAAGGGGACGAGGAAGAGCAGAGCGAGGGCGACGAGCAGGGCGGTGCGCAGCGCGCGGCCCACTCGTACCAGGGCGTCGTCCATGGGAAGCCTCAGTCCTCCTTCCGGCCGAGGCCGAAGAATCGTGCCTGGAAGATCGTCACGACGGCGATGATCAGCGCCAGGATGAGGGCGCCCGCACTGCCGAGGCCCAGGTTCTGGCCCTGCCCGAGCGCCGTGTAGTAGAGGTACACGAGCGGCGGACGGGCGTAGGGCGGGTAGCCGCGCGAGTCGGAGAGCAGGTTGTAGAACTCGTCGAAGGCCTGGAAGGCGTTGATGACGAGGAGCAGGACGACCGCGACCGAAGTGGCCCGCAGCAGCGGGAAGGTGAGGTTGCGGAAGACCTGCCAGCCGGGGCGGGCACCGTCGACCGCCGCCGCCTCATAGAGGGTGGGCGGGATGCGCTGCAGTGCGGCCAGGAAGAGAATCATGTAGAAGCCCGCCTGCAGCCACAGCCGTACGGTGACGATGACCAGCCAGTACCAGGGCGGGGAGGTGGTCGACAGCCAGGCCGTCTGGTCGGCGCCGAACCAGCCGAGGACCGTGTTGGCGAGCCCGAACCGCACCCCGTTGAAGAGCGACATCTTCCAGAGGAGAGCCGCGACGACGTACGAACAGGCTGCCGGGAGGAAGAAGACCGACCGGAAGAAGGCCTGCGCGAACCGCATCCGGTTCACCATCAGCGCGAGCGCGAGCGAGAGCGCGTACGTCGCCGGAACGATGAACGCGGTGAAGAGGACGAACGTGCCGAGGCTGCTGGTGAACGCGTCGTCGCGCAGCATCGCCGCGTAGTTGTCGAGCCCGACGAAGTCCGTCGGGGAGACCGTGTTGTGCGCGTCGAAGAAGCTGAGGTAGAGGCTCCACAGCAGCGGTACGTAGGTGAAGAGGCCGAGCCCGACGGCGAAGGGCCCGACGAAGACCCAGAACCAGAGGGTGCGGTTCTGGGTCCCCAGCAGGCGTTGCCTCATGGGGGCTTCCTTCACGACGACTTCTTCTTTACGCGCTGCAGTTCCTCGTTCGTCTTCCGTACGACCGTCTTCAGCTCGGTGTCCGGGTTCGCGCCGTCCTTGATGATGCGGCTGAGGGCGTCCTGGTACGCGGTCTGGGAGGCGGGGGTCCACAGGAGCGGCTGGGCGTAGGCGTTCTCGCCCGCGTACTTCACCGCGTCCGCCGCCGCACCGTCCTTGAGCTTGTCCGCCTTCTTGGCGAGGGAGGTGCGGGCCGGGATGTGGAAGCCGTACGAGAGGGCGAAGTCACTCTGGAATGCGGCCTGTTCGATCCAGAGCCATTTGATGAAGTCCTTGGCGGCGGCCTGCTGCTTGCTGCGCGCGCTGACGGCCGCGCCGTACGCACCGACCGGCACCGACGGCTTGCCGCTGCCGCCGTCCTTCGGGAACGGCAGCACTCCGAAGTCGTCGCCGAGTGCCTTCTTGACGGCGGGCAGCGCCCACAGCCCCGACCACTGCATGGCGGTGAGGCCCTGCGTGAAGGCGGAGGGGTCGGACCAGTCCGTGGGGGCGCCGAGCAGCAGCGACTTGTCGGCGTACAGCTGGCGCAGCTTGCCGAGCGTGCGGGCGGCGGCCGGATCGTCGAAGCCGACCTTGGCGTCCTCGGTGACGAGGGAGAGCCCGGCGGCGAAGAGCGGGGTGCCGCCGAGGGCGCCCGCACCGCCGTCGTTGCCGAGAAACAGCCCCTTCACCTTTTTGTCTGTCAATTTCTTTGCCGCGTCGATGAGTTCGTCGAGCGTGCGAGGCGGCTGGACGTTAGCCGCCGTCAGCAGGCTCTTGCGGTAGAAGAGCAGCTGCATGTCGACGACCTGCGGGACTGACCAGATCTTCCCCTCGTACGTCTTGGGGGCCAGCACGGCCGGGTTGAAGTCGTCCTTCACGCCCTCGAAGAGGTCGGTGAGGTCGACGACCTGACCGCCCCGGATCTGGTCCAGGGTGGGCCCGTTGACCTCGAAGACGTCCGGGCCGCCCGAGGTGAGGAGGGCGGCGGCGGTCTGCTGGTCGTAGTTGCCGGGCCGCCACTGCACGGCGACCCTGGCCTTCTTGTACGCGGCGGCGTACCGGCGCACCGCCTGCTCGGTGCCGCTTTCGCCGTACTGGTGGTACCACTGCGCGAGCGCAGGACCCGTACCTCCGCCGCCACCCGAACTTTCTTCCCCGCGGCCGGTGTTGGAGCCACAGGCGGCGAGTGCGCCCGCGAGCGAGAGGCCCGCTCCCGTACCGAGAAGTGCCCTGCGGCTGATCGCCATGTCGTGTTCCCCCTGAGCTTGCACGCCAGTTGCACGTCGGACCGGGCCATCGTGCTGCGGGATGCCCCGACGATCAACCATGCGGTCCGGTCGCGTACGGCGTGTTGCTGCGGTGTGTCAGCATCCGGGATGCCCGGACGAGGGCCCGGCCCCGGGCGGACCCGGGTGCTCCGGTACCGTCGGGGGCTGCCGCAGCACAGTCACAGGGGGAGCGCGCATGGGCGACTCGGGCAAGATACTGGACATCTCCACGGAGGACCTGAAGAAGGCGGCCCCCGCCTTCGCGAAACAGGGCCAGGCGCTCGCCGAAGCGGCGGCGACGCTCAAGCGGACCCTGGACGGCCTCGGTTCGCCGTGGGGCGACGACGAGCAGGGCAACAAGTTCGGCGAGGCCTACAAGCCCAAGCGCACCGAGATCGAGCGCGCGGTGGGCATTCTCGCGCTCGGCCTGAAGAGCATCAACGCCGCGATGGTCGACATGGCGGACGGGCACATCGACAACGAGAAGCTGGTCGAGGGCATGTTCACCAAGATCAAGACGCCGGGCGGAGGGGATGACGGGGGCGGATCGGGCGACGGCGGCAAGGGCGGTACGCAGGACGGCGGCAAGGGCGGTTCGCAGAGCGACGGCAAGGGCGGTTCGCAGAGCGACGGCAAGGGCGCCCGGTGAGCGTCGAGGACATCGCCAAGGACCTTCTGATGAAGGCCGGCATGTGGTGGCCGGACGCCAACTCCGGCACCCTGCGCAAGGCCGCGTCCGCCTGGCGGACCTTCGCCGACGCGGTGGACGACGTCATTCCGCCGGTCAACACCAGTGCGAACACGGTCATCCTGCACAACACCGGCGTATCGGTCGACACCTTCCGGACGTTCTGGGAGAGGTACCACAAGAGCGAGGGCGTGGGCTGGCTCGACGACAGCGCCAAGACCGCCCGTGCCATGGCCAAGGCCCTCGACGAGTTCGCGGACGCCGTCGACGACGCCATCGAGAAGCTGTGGATCGAGATAGGCATCGGGGCCGCGGTGATCGCGGCCGGTGTGGGCCTCGCGGTGTTCACCTTCGGCGCCTCCACCGCGGCCTCGGCCGCCGCGACCGCCGCCATCATCGAGGTCGCCGCGGGCCTCGGCATCACCGTCTCGACCACGGTGGCCACCATCGCCGCCACGACGCTCACCGGCATCGCGTTCGGCGCGATCGAGGGCATCACGGTCGACCTCGCGGTGGCCCAGCCGCTGCGGATGGCCACCGGCCTGCAGGACGGCCTGAGCCTCGACTCCGTGGAGAGGTCCGCGCTCTACGGCGGCGCGTTCGGCGGTGCCTTCGGCGGCGCGGGCGGCTTCTCCCGGGTGGCCGGGGAGGTCGGCGGCTACCGGAACCTGTTCTCCGGACAGGACATCCCGTTCGGCGTGATCAACCCGAACCTCGCAGGGGTGCGCGGGTCCGGCGGGGTGCCGCTGTCCCTCGACGAGATGGGCCGGCGGCGCACCTGGAACCTGCTCCGCAGCGAGGACTCGAAGATCCCGGCACCGCCCAAGGTGCCCGGCGACCACGCGCTGATCTCCGGCGACCCGGTCTACTTCGGCAAGCGGACCACCACGATCGGCTACGACCCCAAGACGCTCGCCAATACGGAGCGGGTCGCCCGGGTGCCGGGGAAGCACGACGTCATCGTGCACGGCACGCCCGAGGGGGTCTTCCTGCCCGGCCGGGTGAACAGCAACGGCAAGACCCTGATGGACTTCGAGGTCAACCCCTCGCACATCTCCGACGCCATCCGCAGCAACCCGCAGTACGACGGCGGCCCCGTGCGTCTCATCTCCTGCCACTCGGGGACCGTCGCCCCGAACCTGGTGGAGCTGCCACTGGCCCAGCGGGTCGCCAACGACCTGGGAGTCCCGGTGCAGGCCCCGACCAATAAGGTGGGCACGTCGCCGGAGCTGGGGCTGAACCAGACGCCGCAGATCGGCAACAACGGCTACTGGCGCACCTTCCTCCCGATGACCGACCAGTGAAGCCCACGGCTGACCGACCAGTGAAGCCCACGGCAACGACCAGTGACGAACGGTTCGCAGCGATGACCCAACGCGTCGGATTCTTCCGCGAGTTCACCCATGACGAGTCCGGCACCGACCCCTCGGTCCACGACGCGGTGTGCACGCACGCGCTGTACGACGAGGCGGGCATCGTGGCCTACCTGGAGTCCGGCACCGAGATCTTCACCTCGATGGGCGCGGACCGTGATGTCGTCTCCGGCGACGAGTGGGTGTCCGCCGGTTCGCTGAACACGGACGGAAAGTGGCTCTGGCCCGAGGAGCTCGCCCATTATGTAAGGCGCCACCACCTGGACCTCCCCGCGGACTTCCTCGCGGACGTACGGGCCGCGCAGTACGCCCCGCAGGCCCTGCCGCCCGGACGCGGCGCGGAGATCTTCCGGGAGGTCTTCGGCGACGTTGCGCAGGAGCAGCCGGAGGGCGGCTTCTTCGCCTGGTACCTCACCGGGTTCACCCCGGAGCGCGCCGCCCGCCTGCTCTCCCGGCTCGCGGCAGCCGGTCTGCCGCACCGCCACCGTCTGACGGACACGGTGTACCTCACACGTACGGAGAAGGGTGCGACGGCCGAGCTGCCGGTCGCCGACGGGCAGGACCCGGCCGCCGCACTCGCGGATCCGGGCGACGGCGAGGTCACCCTCTACCTGCGGTTCGAGGGGGACACCGCGGTCGCGCTGCGGGTGCGCCGGCTCGACGCGGCGACGGTCACGGCCGTCTTCGACCTCGTGGGTCTCGTCGAACCGGAGCGGGAGCAGGTGGTCGCCGCACTGGTCCGGGTGCTGGACAGGTTCCGCGACGACTGCCGGGGCTTCGTCCTGGACCGCGGCGGCCGCAGCGCGCGCGGCGACTGGGACGGGCTCTACCGGGACGGAACCTGGCCCAGGGCCCCGTTCCCGGACAGCGTCGCGGTCGGCGCGGAGGTCGGCGGCCGCCCGGCCGGGTTCGCGCAGCTGTCCCCGGCCTCGTACGGCCACCTGACGGTCTTCAACCGGAGCGCACGCCCGTAGCCCCGGCAGCCCTCAGCAGACCGGCACCCCTCAGCAGTCCTTCACTCTTCAGTAGCCCTTCGCCCCTCAGCAGTCCTTCACCCCTCAGTAGTCCTTCACCACGTACGAGTTGGTCACCTCGGACATCTCCGGTCCTTGGAATTCCTCGCCCGCCTGCTGCGCCTCCACCCGCGCCTTGTTGGTGTACGCCAGCTCCTGGTTCGCGGTGACGAAGTCGCGCAGCTCGCGCTCGTACGCCGCGAAGGCCGCGGTGTGGTCGCCGTTCGCGGCCTTCAGCTCGCCCGCGAGGACGTACGCGCCGATGATCGCCATGCTGGTGCCCTGCCCGGACAGCGGCGATCCGCAGTAGCCGGCGTCGCCGACCAGCGCGACCCGGCCGCTGGACCAGGAGCCGGCCTTCACCTGGGCCATCGAGTCCAGGTAGAAGTCGTCGGCCTGCCACATGTGCTCGATCAGGCGCGGGAAGATCCAGCCCTTGTCCTGGAACTCGTCGGCCATGATCTGCTTCTGGGCCCGGACGTCGCGGTAGTCGTAGGAGAAGTCGCTCTCGTGCTCAAGGCCGAGATAGGCACGCACCTCCTTGTTCTCGCGGACGCTCATCACCAGCCCGCCCCAGTTGGAGCCGGCCGCCCGGAAGGCGATCTGCCACTCGTCGAGGTCGAGGAAGTTGGGCGCCGACCAGACGGCGAGGACGGTCCCCATGTGGGTGACGAAGTCCTCCTCCGGGCCGAAGGCCAGGGCGCGGGTGCGGGAGTGCAGGCCGTCGGCGGCGAAGACCAGGTCGAAGGTGCGGGGCCCGGTGCCGTTCCTGAAGGTGACGTGCACGCCGTCGTCGTCCTGGGCGAGGGTGTCGATCGAGTCGTCGAAGAGGTACTCGACCTCGGGCCCCTCGGCGTCCGCGACCGCTCCGACGAAGACGGCGGACAGGTCGTCGCGGAGGATCTCGATATCGGGACTGGCCAGCTCGCCGCCGCTCATCGTCTGCTCGGTGGAGCGGAACTGCTCCTCGCCCTCCGGGCTCATCACCGACATGCCCCGCATACGGACCCGCCTGGTGTGCGTCTCCTCCAGGGCGCCCATCCGCTCCAGGACCTGGAGCGCGGCCCCGCGCACGTCGACGGCCTGGCCGCCGGGGCGCAAGCCCGGCGTCAGCTCGACGACCGTGACCTGGAACCCGTACCGCTTCAGCCAGTGGGCGAGGGCGGGGCCGGCGATGCTGGCGCCGGATATCAGGACGTGCTGGGTGCGGGACAAGAGAGATCCTCCGGGGGTTCGCGGGCCGACGGCACAAGTGTGGGCGGGCCCCACTCCCGCCGGGGACAGGAACGTTCAAGTCCGCGCACGCATCGGGCAAAGGGCGGGCCGGGGCCGCGCCGGGGCAGGCCGGGTCCGCGACGGGGGCAGGCCGGGGAGGATCAGACCCGGCCCGGGGCGTCGTTCGAATCCTGTGCGAGATTTCTGCTCCGCGGGCGATGATTCTTCGGGCCGCTCCCGGTCTACATCTGTGAAGGCTGCGGCAGACGGGCCGTGCCGGACGAGAGAGACAGGGACACCGACCATGGCGACGTACCAGCAGATGATCTTCCTGAACCTTCCGGTCAAGGACCTGGAGGCCTCGAAGAACTTCTTCGCCAAGCTGGGCTACACCTTCAACGCCCAGTTCAGCGACGACAGGACCGCGTCGATGCCGCTCAGCGAGTCCATCGTCGTGATGCTCCTGACGGAGCCGCGCTTCAAGGAGTTCACCAAGAAGGAGATCGCGGACTCCGCCACCACCACCGAGGCACTCATCGGGATCAGCGCCGAGAGCCGCGCCAAGGTCGACGAGCTGTGCGACGCGGCCCTGTCGGCCGGGGCCACCCCGTCCGGGGACCCGCAGGACCACGGCTTCATGTACGGCCGTTCCTTCCAGGACCTGGACGGGCACAACTGGGAGGTCATCTGGATGGACCCGGCCTCCGTCGAGGGCTGAGCGGCCGACGCGGCCCACGGAGCCGCGGCGGGATGTGTACTACCCTTGGTACATGACTCTGAAGCGGACCAACGTCTACGCCGACTCCGAGGACCTCGCCCTCATCAAGGAAGCGGCGGCACGCCAGGGCGTCTCGGAGGCCGAAATAATCCGTGAGGCGATCCACCTCGCGGCGCTGTCGCACCGCGTCTGGGACGAGCCGTTCGTTTCGGGGAAGTTCCGGGGCGGCGGGGCGCGGGCCACCGGGGGCGTCGTGCGGGACGCGGTCGCCGACGCCGCTCGGCGCGACAGGGCCGCGACGGAGGGCGATCGGTGATCGTCATTGCCGGTACGTCGGCCCTGGTCGCGGCGTACGACGCCGACGACCCGGAGACCGACGGGTGCGAGCGTGCCATGGGCCGGGCAGGACTGCTCGTCGTCTCGCCGCTGGTGCTCGCCGAGGTCGACCATGTGGGCACCCGCATTCTGGGGCGTGCGGGGGCCCGGACGATCGTGGGAGACGTGCGGCGGCACGCGAAGGTGATGCGCGCGGTGGTTCCGGAGATCACGGGTGACGTCCTCGATCTCGCCGAGGGAGTGCGGGACAGGTACGCCGCTCTCGATCTGGGCCTGGCGGACGCGGTCAATGCGGTGCTGGCCTCCGTCTACCGCACCGATGCCGTGCTGACGCTGGACCGGCGGGACTTCCGGGCGATCCGGCCGCTCACCACCCACGCGTCGTTCCGGCTGCTGCCGGACGACATGTGACGGAGGTTCGGTTTACCCCACCCCGGGGTTCCGTACTGGCACCCTCGTGAGGAGCGCCCGCGTTCGCGAGTCTTGAGGCATGGACATCGCAGCGCAGTCGCAGCACGTATCCGCGGGGCCCCTCGCCGCACCGGAGCACCGTCGTCGCTTTCCCTCCTGGCGGGTGATCCTGCGGGAGCCGTTCCGGGCCGGGACCTGGCGGCGGGTCGCCTACCTCGTCCTCGCCCTGCCCGTCGGGCTGTTCTGCATTCCCCTCGCGCTGGCCGGCGGACCGGTCGGGCGAATCCAACTCGCCCTGGCGAAGCGGGTATTGGGGGAGGAGTTCGAGGTGCGCGAGCGGGCCGGGGTGCTCGGCGGCGTGCACGCCGTGGTCAGTGCGCCGCTCAACCTCGTCGCGGCGGTCGTCGTCTTCTACTGCTGGTTCGTCGTCGCGATCAACGTCGGCTTCCCGCTGCGGATCGACAACGACCCCACCCAGTCCTGGGGCGGGCCCACCCTGGCCGGTGCCTGGGCGGTGCACGCCCTCGGCGGAGGGGTGACCTTCCTCTTCCTCGCGCCGTGGATCGCCAAGGGGTTCACCGCGCTGCAGCTGCGGCTGGCCAGGGGGTTCCTGGGGCGGGACCGGGGCGGGCTGAAGCCGGCCGCCCTGACGGCGGTGGCGGTCGTGGTGATCTGCGGCCTGCTGTCCGTGCCGATCATCCATCAGTTTTAGTGGACGTCATGCGCCGTCACCTCAAGGTCCCAGCCCTCCTCCCAGCCCTCCTCCGCGCGTTTCTCCATGCCGTCCTCGCCTTTTCGCTCGCCCTGGTGGCAGCCCTGCTCGTGCTCGTCGGGCTGCTCGTCGGCGGGGTGCTGTCGGTCACCGCGTTCGGGCCGTGGCTGATCGCGGCGACCGTGCGGGGTGCGGTGGGGATCGGAGCGGCGCAGACCTTCCTCGCCCGGCGGCTGCTGGGGCTGGAGGTCGAACCTCCGGTACGGCCGGCGGCGGCAGGCCTGTTCGGCTGGCGGCGGGCCGTCCTCGCCGACCGGGCCGCGTGGCGGGCGGTGGGATGGGCCTTCGCCGCCCCGGTGCTCGCCGCGCCGGCCCTGGTGGCCGCGTGCGTCAGTTACGTGTACGGGCTGCTGTACCTCCTGCACCCGCTGCTCCGGCACATCAACTACACGGCGGTCCGCGCCCCCGACGGCACCGAGCGGCGCGTCTCGCTGGAGTGGTTCGGCGTCCAGATGGACACCTGGCCGAGGTGGCCGGCCGTCGTGGCGGTCGGCGCGCTGCTGCTCATCCTCGGGCCCCGGCTCGTACGGCTGGCCCTCCTCCCGTACGAGAAGGTCCTGCGCGCGCTCCTCGGGCCGGGAGCGGCCGAGCTGCGGATCCGCACGCTGGAGGAGACCCGCGCGCAGGCCGTCGAGGACGCCGCCGCGACCCTGCGGCGCATCGAACGCGACCTCCACGACGGCACGCAGGCCCGGCTCGTCGGGCTCGGCATGCACCTCACGATGATCCGCGAGCTGGTGGCGGGAGGGGCCGAGCAGGAGCAGGTCCTCTCCGTGGTCGAGACCGCCCAGGGCAATGCGAAACAGGCCGTCGCCGACCTGCGGAGCCTGGTCAAGGGCATCCATCCGCCCGTACTGGATCAGGGACTCGACGCCGCGCTGGCGACGCTGGCGGCGGACAGCCCGATGGACGTGGCGATACGGGTGGGGCTCGGCGAGCGGCCGCCCCCGGCGATCGAGGCGATCGCCTACTTCTGCACGGCGGAGCTGCTCGCGAACGCGGCCAAGCACAGCGGGGCGAGCACGGTGGAGGTCGAAGTGGTGGGAGGGGGAGGGGTGTTGAGCCTGGTCGTACGGGACGACGGGTGCGGGGGAGCGGTCGTCGGGGCCGGCAGCGGGCTGACCGGACTGCTCGGGCGGATCAGAGCGGTGGACGGGACGCTGGAGTGCGACAGCCCAGCGGGTGGGCCTACGGTGGTCCGCGTCGTACTGCCGTTCCGCTAGAAGGAGTTCCCAGGACATGCCACCGCCGTCGCCCCTGCGGGTCGTCATCGCCGAGGATTCCGTACTGCTGCGGGACGGGCTCGCGCAGCTCCTGGGAATGCGGGGCGTCGAGGTGGCCGCCGCGGTCGGTGACGCCGACGCGCTGCTCGCGGCGGTGGCCGAGCACCGGCCGGACGCCGCCGTGGTCGACGTACGGATGCCACCGACGCAGACGGACGAGGGGCTGCGGGCGGCCGTCGAGATCCGCCGGGCGCACCCCGGGACCGGGGTGCTGATCTTCTCGCAGTACGTGGAGACCACGTACGCGGCGCAACTGCTCGGCGGCGTACGCGGCGGCGCGGGCGTCGGCTATCTGCTGAAGGAACGCGTCGTGGACATCGGGGAGTTCGTCGACGCGCTGGGCCGGGTCGCGGCCGGCGGGACGGCGCTCGACCCGGAGGTGGTGGCCCAGCTGTTCGGGGCGAGCCGGCGCGGATCGGTGCTGGACGGGCTGACGCCGCGCGAGCGGGAAGTGCTCGGGCTGATGGCGCAGGGGCTGACGAACCAGCAGATCGCGGGCCGGTTCGTGGTGTCGGAGCGGGCCGTCGAGAAGCACGTGGCGAACATCTTCGCCAAGCTGGGGCTCTCGATGGAAGAGGGCGGGCACCGGCGGGTGCTGGCCGTGCTCAGGTATCTGGAGGAGGGGTAGGGCCGCTTCTGCGGCCCCACCCCGGGCGGGCAGGGCCACGGCGCGGCCCCACCCCGGGCGGGGCGAAGCGTCAGCCGACCTTCAGCTCGCCCATCTCGCTCCAGCCCGACGCACCCTCGATCGTCGTGCTGACGATCTCCGGGGTGTGGCGCAGCAGCGGGCGCATGGTCTCCATGGCGGCGCGGAAGTGGTCGGAGTCGACGTGGGCCCCGGCGGCGTCGTCCTGGAAGGCCTCGACCACCACGTACTCGTTCGGGTCCTCGACACTGCGCGACCACTGGAACCACAGGTTGCCCGGCTCGGCGCGGGTGGCGGTGGTGAACGCCTCCACGTGCCGCATCCAGGAATCGGCGTACTCGGGCTTAACGGGGAACTTCACGACAATAAAGATCATTGACCCATTCTAAGGCCGCCCTTAATCCTTGTTCAGGGCTCCCTCAAGGCCGCCTTAAGGATCGGCCCCAACGCTCTGACCAGGGCATTTCAGAGGTCTTCTGCGCCTAGCCTGCCGACGTGACGATCGAGGCCCCCGCACCTGCCGCTCCCGCACCGGACCCGGACTCCCACCCCGCGCTCTCGGCGTACCTGTCCCGTACGGGCGCCGCCGCGCGTCTGTCCCGTACGGGCGCCGCCGCGTATCCGTCCCGTACGGGCGCCGCCGCCGTGACCGCGGAACCGGTACGTGTGCGTACCCGGGAGGCGCCCCGGCTCTCCCCCCGCACCGTCCGTACCGGCATCGTCACCGGCGTCGGGGCCGTCTGCCTGATGTGGGGCGTGCAGGCCGTGCCGTCCTTCCGGCTCGACGCGCTCTTCGCCGCCGGGGCGCACCTGAGCGGACTGCTCGCCGGTTACGGGGTCCTCGTCATGCTCTTCCTGATGGCACGGGTGCCCGCCGTCGAGCACGGCGTCGGAGCCGACCGGCTCGCCCGCTGGCATGCGCTCGGCGGACGGTACGTACTGTCGCTGTGCGCCGGGCACGGGGTGCTCGCCCTGTGCGGATACGCGGCGCACCGCGGCACCGACCTCCTGTCCGCCACGGCCGAACTCCTCGGCTACGGCGGGATCCTGGCCGCAGTCCTGGGCACCGGACTCCTCGCGGCGGTCGGCGTGACCTCGGCACCTGTCGTACGGAAGAAGGTCACGCACGAGACCTGGCGGGCCGTGCACCTGCTCACGTACGCCGGCGCAGGTCTCGCCTTCGCGCACCAGCTGGTCGGCCCGGACGTCGCGGGCGGCCCCGTCACGCTGTGGCTGTGGGCGATGCTGCACGCGAGCGTCGCCGTGCTGCTGCTCTGGTACCGGGGCGTGGTCCCCGTACGGCAGGCGCTGCGGCACAGCCTGCGGGTGCGGGAGGTACGGGACGAGGGTCCCGGTGTCGTGTCCGTCGTCGTGCAGGGCATCGGGATCGGCGAACTCAGGGCGCAGCCGGGGCAGTTCTTCCGGTGGCGGTTCCTCCAGCGGCGGCTCTGGCACACCGCGCTGCCGTTCTCACTGTCGGCGCCGGTGAAGGACGACACGCTGCGGATCACCGTGAAGGCCGCCGGGGACCACACGCGGCGGCTGCGCAGGGTGCGGCCGGGGACGCGGGTACTGGCGACGGGCCCGTTCGGGGCGCTGACCGCGCACCGGCGGACCCGGCGCAAGGTGCTGCTGCTCGCGGGCGGCGTCGGCATCACCCCGATGCGGGCGCTCTTCGAGACGCTGCCGTGCGCGCCGGGAGAGCTGACGCTGCTCTACCGGGCCAACCAGGAGGGGCAGTTGGTGCTGCGCGCCGAACTGGAGGAGATAGCGCGCGAGCGGCAGGCCGGACTGCACTTCCTGCTCGGCGCGTCCGACTCGGCGTACGACCCGATGGCCCCGCAGGCACTGCGCGCGCTGCTGCCGGACCTCGCCGAGCACGACGTGTACCTGTGCGGGCCGCCGGGAATGGCGGACGCGGCGAGGGCTTCGCTGCTGCGGGCGGGGGTGCCGGAGTCGTGCATCCATGCGGAGACCTTCCGTTTCTGAACCCAGGCCCGAGTCCAGTCCCCAGCCCTCAGTCCCCAGCTATCAGCCCTCAGCCATCGGCTCCCAGCCCCCACCCCAGAGGCCCTTCATGGCGCGCCACCGCAGACCCGTTCCCACCCGCACCGCCCCTGTCGTCGACCGGGCCCGCAGGCAGGTTGCCTTCGGCCTCTTCGGGGTGAGTGCGCTCGCTGCGACCTTCCTGGCCGTAGCCGTGGAACCGGCCGCTCCGCCCGCCCCCGACCGGCAGACCGGCACAGTTACCTCAGATCTCGCTCAACTTTCACCGAAGTAAGTGGCCCAGCCAGCTTTCGGTTCGTACTGTCGTGTCCATGCCCGACATATCGATCACCACGGTCCTGATCCTCTGCCTCGCCGCGGCCGTGGCCGGGTGGGTCGACGCGGTGGTGGGCGGCGGCGGACTGCTGCTCCTGCCCGCCCTGATCGTGGGACTGCCGGGCAGCATGGCGAGCACCTTCGCACTGGGCACCAACAAGGCGGTCGCGATCGTCGGCACCACCGGCGCCGCGGTCACCTATGTGCGCAAGGCCCCGATCGACGTGAAGATCGCGGTCAGGATCGGCCTCGCGGCCCTGGCCGGGTCCACGGCGGGCGCCTTCTTCGCCGCCGGGATCAGCAACGAGGTCCTGCGGCCCATGATCATGGTGGTGCTCGTCGGCGTCGGCACCTTCGTCATCTTCCGCCCGAACTTCGGTACGGCTCCGGGCATGGGCCCCGCCACCCGGCAGCGGGTCGTCGCCGCGATCGCCCTCGCGGGCGTCGGCATCGGCTTCTACGACGGCCTGTTCGGACCCGGCACCGGCACCTTCCTCGTGCTCGCGCTCTCCGCGATCCTGCACTTCGACATGGTGACCGCCTCCGCCACCGCGAAGATCGTCAACGTGTGCACGAACGCGGGCGCGCTCGCGACGTTCGCCTACCAGGGGTACGTGCTGTGGCAGCTCGCCGCGCTGATGGCGGTGTTCAACCTGGCGGGCGGCATGCTCGGCGCGCGCACCGCGCTCAAGAAGGGCAGCGGGTTCGTACGGGTGGTGCTGCTGGTGGTGGTGTTCGCGATGGTGGCGAAGTTGGCGTACGACCAGTGGGTGAAGTAGCAGCCGGGCTCTCTCACTTCACGTGGGTCAGGTGGGCGTACGCGACCACGTTCCCCCGGTAGCCCTTGCCCTCGACGAAGCCGCCGCCGCAGGTGATCACCCTCAGCTCGGGCCGCGGCGCCCGGCCGTAGACCTTCCGCTCCGGGAAGTTCTTCTTGTCGTACACCTCGATCGCGTCGATCGAGAAGACGGCGGTGCGGCCGTCCTTGCGGACCACCTCGACCGTGTGGCCCTTGCGCAGGGCGCCCAGGTGGTAGAAGACCGCCGGGCCCTCCGCGGTATCGACGTGACCTGCGACGACGGCGGTTCCGGGGGCGCCGGGCGGGGTGCCGCCCTGGTACCAGCCGGCGATGTTCGGATTGTCCTCGGGCGGTACGTCGAGACCGCCCGCGGCGTCCAGCCCGAGCCGCATCATGGGTGTGTCCACCCGGATCTGCGGGATGCGCAGGCGCACCGGCTCGGACGGGGGGAGGGGTGCGGGAGCGGCCCGCCCGTCGGTCCGGTCGTCCGACCGTTCGCCGGTCAGGTCCGCGCGGCCGGGTGCGAACGCCTCGGCGGACGTCGGCTGCGGCGGCTCCCCGACGTCCGCCGAGCCGCCCCTGATCAGCCACAGCCCGGCGAGGGCGGCGAGCACGACGAGCGCGCAGTGGGTACGGAACCGGGCGGAGTCGGCGGGCACGGCAAAGGACGGCACGGAGGTCGCCCGGGGAGTCCGGGAAGTCCGAGGGGTGCGGGGGGTCCGGGGTGCCCGGGGGGCCCGGGGCGTGCGTGGAGAGCTGGGCGTCCGGCGGATCCTGGGAAACCTGGGAAACCTGGGCACAGCGCTACTCCGAACTCCGGCTCGTCGGTACGGCCCGTGCCCCCGCCCGGGACTCATGGTGAAGGGCGGGGACACGGGACGGTGGCCGCATGTGCTGCTAGCGCTCGCCGCTCGCCCGGCGGCGCAGCAGCCAGGTGCCGCCCACGGCGGACGCGGCCAGCACGGCCACCCCCGCCGCGATCTGGGGGGTGCCGGGGGCGGAGGCAGCGCCACCGACTCCGGTACGTACGTGCCCGGTGGGACTGGTCGGGTCGGTGTGGCCCGGGGTGGTGTGGCTCGGGTCGGTGTGGCTCGGGCTCGGGTGGGCTCCCGCGGTCACCCACAGGTCGCCCTTCGCCGACTTCCGGCCGTCCGCGCAGGACACGCTGATCCCGTACTCGCCCTTGGCGGTGTGCGCCGGAACCGTGAACTGGCCGACCAGCACCTCCTTGTGGGTGCTCGTCTCCATGGTGAAGTCGCCGATGCCGAGCGAGGACGCGTGGCCGGTGCCCTGCCCGCCGGGGCCGCACGCGGTGGTGTTGACGGTGACGACGGCGCCGGGCGGCACGGTCGCCGGGTTGAACTCAAGCCCTCCGTCGAGCGGCGCCTCGTCCCCGGCGAGCAGCGGCTCCTCCCCGGCCGCCGGCAGGTCCTCGGGGGCGAACGGCAGGTCCTCGGCCGCGACCGGCAGGCCGTCCCCGGCCACCGGCGGCTCCTCGGCGGCGAACGCGGTCCCGCCCAGGCTCCACGTGAGCACCGCGGCGGCGGCGAACGCGGCACCGGGCAGCCTGCTCCGGCGGGGCCTGGCGGTACTGCTGCGCATGGGTGCCTCCGGGCGTCGTCTCTCCCGTATCTCGTACGGGCTCTGCCTCCGAGATAAGCGGCGCGGCGCCCCGCCCGCCTCCCGAGAATCGGCCGGACGGGCTGATCCGGGCCGCCCCATCACCCGTACGCCACCACGTTCGGGCAGGTCAACGGGGGTCACGGCGTCTCGTCCCGGCCGCCGGACCGAACGGGTGACCCGCCGTCCGGCGGCCCGGGGCGCAGAGAGCTCCACGGCGGCGCTTGACCTCAAGTGAACTTGACGTATGAACCTTCTCCGCATGGACATCAACAGCACTGCATTCGACGCCTCTGCCCAGGCCAACTCCCTTGCAGGTAAGCCGATTCGAGTCGCCGTCATCATCGGCAGCAACCGCGAGGGCCGCTACGCCCCCGTCATCTCCGACTGGTTCCTCACCCGCGCCGAGGACTTCGGAGGGCTGGACGTCGACGTCGTCGACGTGGCCGGCATCGACCTGCCGACCGCGCTCTCCTTCAGCCCCTCCGACGCCGTGCAGGCCGAACGCGCCAAGGTGGCTCAGCGGCTGGCGGCCGCCGACGCGTTCGTTGTCATCACCCCCGAGTACAACCACTCCTACCCCGCGGGCCTCAAGAACCTCATCGACTGGCACGGCGCCGAATGGCATGCCAAGCCCGTCGGCTTCGTCTCCTACGGCGGCCTCTCCGGCGGTCTGCGCGCCGTCGAGCACCTGCGGCAGGTCTTCGCCGAGCTGCACGCCGTCACCCTCCGCGACACGGTCTCCTTCCACGGGCCGTGGGGGCAGTTCGACGAGGACGGGCAGCACACCAGCCCCGCGGAGGCCAACACCGCAGCCAAGTCCCTCCTCTCCAGGCTGACCTGGTGGGCGCACGCCCTGCGCGACGCCAAGTCCGTCCGCCCCTTCGCCGCATAGCAGCACGAGGACCGGTATCCACCATGAGAGAGATCCTCGGACTGCTCCGCCCCCGGATGCGTCCCCACCGCCGCACCCTCGCCCTCGTCGTCGCCCTCCAGCTCGCCCAGATCGCCGCGACCCTCTGCCTGCCCACCCTGAACGCCGACATCATCAACCGGGGCGTACTCACCGGTGACACCGGCTACGTCCTGTCCCGCGGCGGCGTCATGCTCGCCGTCACCCTCCTCCAGGTCCTCGCCTCCGGCGGAGCCGTCTACTTCGGGGCCCGGGTCGCGATGGGCATCGGCCGGGACCTGCGGGCCGCCGTCTTCTCCCGGGTGCAGGACTTCTCCGTAAGGGAAATGGGGCAGTTCGGGGCGTCGTCCCTGATCACCCGCACCACCAACGACGTCCAGCAGGTGCAGACCCTGACCGTGACGGGGCTGACCATGCTGGTCGCCGCCCCGCTGATGTGCGCCGGCGGCATCGTGATGGCGCTCAGCCCGGACGTGCCGCTCGCCCTGCTCATGCTGGTCTTCGTACCGCTGCTCGGCGGGGCCGTCGGCCTCATCGTCCGGCGGATGCCGCCCCTCTTCCGCTCCATGCAGGAGCGCGTCGACCGCGTCAACCGCATGATGCGCGAACAGATCACCGGCATCCGCGTCATCCGCGCCTTCGTCCGCGACAAGCACGAGCAGGAACGGTACGCCGAGGCCAACGCCGAACTGATGAGGGTCTCGCTGCACACCGGCCGGCTGATGGCGCTGCTGATGCCGACCATCCTGCTGGTGTGGGAGCTCGCCACCATCGCGATCATCTGGGTCGGCGGGCAGCGCATCGACTCGGGGTCCTTGCAGGTCGGCTCGCTGATCGCGTTCCTCGGCTATCTGATGCAGATCCTGATGGCCGTGATGATGACCGCGTTCCTGATGATGCAGCTGCCGCGCGCCGAGGTCAGCGCCGAGCGCATCCGAGAGGTCCTCGACACCGAGCCGAGCGTCGTACCGCCCACCGCGCCGGTGACCGAACTCTTCAGTCGCGGCCAACTCACCCTCAAGGAAGCCGACTTCAGCTATCCGGGCGCCGAGGAACCGGTACTGCGCGGCGTCTCGCTCACCGCACGCCCCGGCCGTACGACCGCCGTCATCGGCTCCACCGGCAGCGGCAAGACCACCCTCCTGAACCTGATCCCGCGCCTCTTCGACGCCACCGGAGGACAGGTCCTGATCGGCTCCACCGACGTACGCGACATCGAGGAGTCGCTGCTGTCCCGCACGGTCGGCCTCGTACCGCAGAAGCCGTACCTCTTCTCCGGAACGGTCGCCTCCAACCTGCGGTACGGAAACCCGGACGCCACCGACGCCGACCTGTGGCACGCACTGGACGTCGCCCAGGCCCGCGACTTCGTCGAAGCACTGGACGAAGGGCTCGCCGCACCCGTGGCCCAGGGCGGAACGAACCTCTCCGGCGGACAGCGCCAACGCCTCGCCATCGCAAGGGCGTTGGTGACCCGCCCCGGCATCTACCTGTTCGACGACTCCTTCTCCGCCCTCGACTACGCCACCGACGCGGCCCTGCGCGCCGCACTCGCCGAGGAAACCGCGGAGGCCACCGTCGTCATCGTCGCCCAGCGCGTCTCCACCATCCGCGGCGCCGACAGCATCGTCGTCCTCGACGAGGGCCGGGTCGTCGGCACCGGCACCCACGAGTCACTCATGCGGGACAACCAGACCTACCGGGAGATCGTCCTCTCCCAACTGACCGAGGAGGAAGCCGCGTGAGCACCGCAACGAAACCCAAGGAGGAAGAAGACCCCCAGCCCGGAACCGGTCCGGAAGCCAAGGCCGGTCCGGAAGCCAAGGGCGGTCCGGAAGCCAAGACCGGTCCGGGAGCCAAGGGCGGTCCGGGAGCCGGGGCCGTGCCTGAGCGGAAGGGGCCGCCGCCCCAGCGCGGGCCCGGTGTCATCGGTGTTCCGCCCCTGGAGCGGTCCCTCGACTTCCGCCGTTCCGGTCTTCGGCTGCTGCGGATGCTCGGCCCCGAGAAGCACCTCATGGCCGCCGTCCTCACCGCCGGAGTGCTGGCCGTCGCGCTCGCCGTCCTCACCCCGAAGATCCTCGGCACGGCCACCGACCTGGTCGTGACGGGCGCGAAGTCCCCCACCGGCATCGACTTCGAGGCCGTCGCCCGGGTTCTCCTCCTCGCCCTCGCCCTGACCGCCGGCGGCGCCGCGCTCACCTGGGTGCAGGTGCGGATCGCCATGGTCGTCGTACAGCGCCTCGGCTTCCGGCTCCGCGAGCGCGCCGAGACCAAGCTCGCCCGCCTCCCCCTCGCCCACTTCGACCGCCGGCCGCGCGGCGAGGTCCTCTCCCGCACCACCAACGACATCGACAACATCACCCAGACCCTCCAGCAGGCCTCCAGCCAGATGGTGCGCGCCCTGCTCACCCTGGTCGGAGTGGGCGCGATGATGTTCTGGATCTCGCCGCTGATGGCCCTGGTCACGCTCGCCACCGTCCCGCTCTCCGTCTACGGGGCGTACGTCATCGGCAAGCGCGCCCAGCCGCAGTTCGTGAAGCAGTGGGCGGTCACCGGGCGCCTCAACGGACACATCGAGGAGATGTACACCGGGCACGCCCTGGTGAAGGTCTTCGGCCGCAAGCGGGAAGCGATCGCCACCTTCGACGCGCACAACGACGAGCTGTACGCGGCGAGCTTCAGGGCCCAGTTCATCTCCGGCGTCATCCAGCCCGCGATGGCCTTCGTCGGCAACCTCAACTACGTCCTCATCGCCGTCGTCGGCGGTCTGCGGGTCGCCTCGGGCACCCTCTCCCTCGGCGAGATCCAGGCGTTCGTCCAGTACTCGTACGAGTTCAACGGCCCCCTCACCCAGATCGCCGCCATGGCCAACCTCCTCCAGTCGGGCGTCGCGTCCGCCGAGCGCGTCTTCGACCTCCTCGACGCCGAGGAGGAGTCGGCGGAGCCCGCCCACAGCGGCCGGAGCACACGCGTCACCGGCCGGGTCACCTTCGAGAACGTCGCCTTCCGCTACGACCCCGCCAAGCCCCTCATCGAGGACCTCACCCTCGCCGTCGACCCCGGCCAGACCGTTGCCATCGTCGGCCCGACCGGCGCGGGCAAGACCACCCTGGTCAACCTCCTCATGCGGTTCTACGAGGTCACCGGCGGCCGCATCACCCTCGACGGCACCGACATCGCCACCCTGCCCCGCGAGGAACTCCGCGCCTCGACCGGCATGGTCCTCCAGGACACCTGGCTCTTCGGCGGCACCATCGCCGACAACATCGCGTACGGGGTTCAGGGCGAGGTCTCCCGGACGCGCATCGTCGAAGCCGCCATGGCGACGTACGCGGACCGCTTCATCCGCACCCTCCCCGACGGCTACGACACGGTCGTCGACGAGGAGGCCGGGAACCTCAGCGCGGGCGAGAAGCAGCTCGTCACCATTGCCCGCGCCTTCCTCACCGAACCCTCGATCCTGGTCCTCGACGAGGCCACCAGCTCCGTCGACACCCGCACCGAGGTCCTCACCCAGCGGGCCATGAACTCCCTGCGCCACGGCCGGACCTCCTTCGTCATCGCGCACCGGCTGTCCACCATTCGCGACGCGGACGTGATCCTGGTGATGGAGGCGGGCCGTATCGTCGAGCAGGGCTCGCACGACGAACTCCTGGCCGCGGGCGGGGCGTACGCCCGGCTGTACGCGGCACAGTTCGCGGCGGCCGCCTGAGGGCTCTTGCGTACGGTACGAATCCAGGTCCGCACGGTACGAGGAGGGGGTGGGCCGGCAGCAGCCGGTCTACCCCTCCGTCACTTCCCCGGCCTCAGGCAGCGTGACGACCGCCACCGCGCCCCCGTCGTCCGGTTCGTTGGACAGCTCCACCTCCGCGCCGATCGCCCGCGCCTGGCCGAACGCGATCGTCAGCCCGAGCCCGGTGCCCTGCCCGCGCTCCACGGTCCCCGTGCGGAACCGCTGCTCCCCGTCCACCAGCATCGCCTGCGGGAACCCCGGCCCGTGGTCGCGGATCACGACGCGCGGGCCCTCGACCCGTACCTCCACCGGGCCGGTGCCGTGCCGGCGGGCGTTGGCGACCAGGTGGGTGACGATGCGCTCCAGCCGATCCGCGTCGGTCCTCACGTACGTGTCCTCGTCCGCAGCCGGCGCGGTGAACTCGCAGCCCAGCCGCCCCGTGGTGCTCGCCATCAGCTTCCCCAGCGGATGGGCGGCGAGGTCGGGTTCCTCCGTACGGGAGTCCAGCCGGGCCACTTCCAGAAGGTCCTCGGTGAGGGTGCGCAGCGCGGCCACCCGGTCCCGTACGAGCTCGGTCGGCCGGGACGGCGGCAGCAGTTCGGCGGCGGTCTGCAGCCCGGTCAGCGGGGTGCGCAGCTCGTGCGCCACGTCGGCGGTGAACCGCTGTTCGGCCTCGATGCGGCGCTGGAGGGAGGCCGCCATCGTGTTCACGGCGGCGGCCAGCTGGGCCACCTCGTCCTTGGTGGCCCCGGGGTCGCGGTCGCCGCCGGCGATACGGGCGTCCAGGTCGCCCTCGCTGATCCGGCGGGCCGTCGAGGCGGCGGTACGCAGCGAACGGCTCAGCCGGGAAGCCAGCGCCGCCCCGCCGACGGCGGTCAGCGCGACGACGACCGCGCCCCACACCACCAGGCTCCGGTCCAGGTCGCGGATCTCGGCGCGCTGGGCGCCCAGCGGCAGCCTGACCGACAGCACCTGGTCGCCGATCGGGCGGGCCGCCCACACGGCGGGGGAGGACCCGGACAGATCGAGATAGGTGTTGCGGCTCCCGGCGCGGGCGTCGGCGGCCAGTGCGGCGGGCAACTCGGGGGAGTCGAGGGCGGAGCCGGTGTCACCGGGATCGACGTGCCCGGTCAGCTCGTACAGCTGCCGTACGCGGTACAGCTCGGCGATCGCGGACTCGCGGGCGGTGTCGGCGACCTGCGCGCTGCGCGCGTGGTGGATCAGCATTCCGATGGCCAGCGCCACCAGGGCGGCCCCGACGGCGGGCAGCGCGGCGATCTTCCAGCGCAGGCTGAGCCCGGCGGCGAACCCGCGCAGGCGGCGGATCACGGGGCCCCTGCCGGTGCGGAAGCCGGTGCGGAAGCCGGTGCGGAAGCCGGTGCGGAAGCCGATGCGGAGGAGGGTGCTGACGGGGGTGTCTGCGCCGGCGGAGGCACGGACTGCGGGACGCTCCTCCTGGAGGTGCCGGATTCCTGGTCCGGGTCCTGGTCCGGGTCCAGGTCCGGATCCTGGCCGGGGTCCTGCTCCGCGTCCGGCTCCTTCGCCGTGCTCTCCGTACGGAAGCTCCGCACCTCGCTGACGGTGATCATCCGCTTGCCGTCCCAGCGGTAGCGGATCGACTGCTCGCCGCCGTCCGCCTCGGCGCTGCGTACGACGAGATCGACCCCGATCGCCTCGACGACCGGGCGCAGGCCACTGGTGTGGAGAATCGGCACGATCTTCCCCTCGCGCACCGTGTACACCGCCAGCACCACCCGTCCGCTCTCCAGGTCCATCGCGCTGATCAGCTCGGCCTTCCGGTCGCCGGTCAGATCGTGCAGCACGGCAGGCCGGATCCCGGGACTGCCGGGCTTGTCGACGGGCCCGCGCCGCGTCAGCCGCCGCATCCGCGGGTCGGCGCGCAGGACGTCCAGCTGGTCCATGGCGGCGAGCCCGCCCGGGGGGACGGCGGGCGAGTCGGGCAGCGGGTCGGGGGCGCTCTGGAGCTCCGGGTCGGTCACCGCGTCCGACAGCGAGGGCGAGGCGGGGGTCCAGGCGGGCCACAGGGTTTCGGGCTGCGGCTGGGACTTGGCGGCCGGGGCGGGCTCACCCTGGCCGAGACCGGCGGGCGCACCGCACCCGGTCAGCAGAACACCGCAGGCGAGCGCGGTGAGGGCCACCGTGACGGCCAGGGCCGGGGCCGGGGTTGAGGCCTGGGCCGGGACCGGGACGGCGGGGAGCGGTCCGCTCGTTCTGCGCATGCTGCTCGTTCTGCTGGTACGGACACAGGGGGCTCCCCGAGCCTATGTACCGAGCATCACGGCAACCCGGACATTTTGTAACAACCATGCGTACGCTCCGACTCGGTCCGGCTTTTTTCGCCGGTGGGGCAGACACGCGATACACCCGAACGGGTGGTGCGGGTTTGGAAGTTGGGCGTGGCCAGGAGCAATGTGCCGTGCATGCACAGCTCTCACCTCAAGACCCTGTTCACGGCAGCGGCCCTGGCGGCGACGTTCTTCGCTCCCACCGGTGAGTCCCACGCGGCCGAGTCCCAGCCGGCGGTGGCCGTCGCACCCGACTACGACCAGTGGATCGGCAAGACCCTCGTACGGAACGGTGCGGCCGACCCCTCCGACGTGCCCGCCGACCGTCTCGTCCACGAGCGGGACATCCCGAAGCCGTACCGGATCGTCAGGCCCGGTTCCTTCCTCACGCAGGAGTACATGCCGGACCGGCTCAACGTCCACGTGGACGACGAGAACCGGATCACGCGCATCAACTTCGGCTGATCCCGAGTCTGATCCCGAGTCTGATCTACGTCATCCGGTCGGCGGCCAGTGCGTCAGCGGGCAGGTCCCCCTGCCAACGCCTCGGTCACCCCGGTTTCCCGCTCACCGAGAAAGTGCGGATCGGGCTGGAACGCGGCGTCCAGTGCGGCCTTCCCGGCGGCGAACACCTCGCGGACCCCGCCGTAGTACCAGGTCGTGTCGTGCACGTCGTCGACCCCGACGCCGAAGCCCTCGACTCCCGCCGCGTCGCACAGCGCGACGGCCCGCCGTATGTGGAAGGCCTGGCTGATCAGTACGGCCCGGTCGACGCCGAAGATCTTCTTGGCCCGCACGCAGGAGTCCCAGGTGTCGAACCCGGCGTAGTCGCTCACGACGTGCTGGTCCGGCACGCCGTGCCGCACCAGATAGCTCCGCATGGCGTCCGG
Source organism: Streptomyces sp. NPDC048442 (assembly GCF_040651475.1). Taxonomy (NCBI): domain Bacteria; kingdom Bacillati; phylum Actinomycetota; class Actinomycetes; order Kitasatosporales; family Streptomycetaceae; genus Streptomyces; species Streptomyces sp. NPDC048442. The sequence goes on along the minus strand of NZ_JBEZKB010000001.1, from coordinate 167,078 downwards.
TTCGTCGTACTCCTCGCGTCCGTTGTCCCCCGTGACGAGCACGACCCGGACCTTCCCCGCCCGGTACAGCTCGGCGGCCGCGTCCAGCCTGCGTGCCAGATACGGCGTGGGCTCGCCCTTCCACAGCCCGGCCCCGAAAACCATCGCCACGTCCCGGTCCGGCGCCTGACCGGTCTCCCCTACCCGCCCGCCGGTGGCCGCGTACGTCCACGTCGACGGCAGCAGTGCGAGCACGCACCCGGCCATGACGGCCTGCACCAGCCGCCGCTTCGCCCGCCGACTCCTCGGCAGTCGCATCTTCGGCAGCCGGGGCCACTTCACACTCGGTCGCCCGAACCGCATGACATTCCCCCTGGTGGTACCCGTTGGCTCTCCGTCCGTTGGACGCTCGGGCGCAGCGGATAGTTCCCCGGTCCGTGCGGCGGACGGCCTCCGGGGCGGCCGGCGGAATTCTTTCGAATGTGGTGTGCATGGCAGGGAATTGCCGGGGCACACGTCTGCCTGGAGGTTGATAACCATGGTTCCCCTGCTACTCGTACTCCTGCTGATCCTGATCCTTTTCGGTGCGGGATTCGCAGTCAAGATTCTGTGGTGGATCGCCATCGCGGTGCTGGTCCTCTGGCTTCTGGGATTCGTTGCCCGTTCCGGAGGTACAGGTGGTCGAAGGGGCCGCTGGTACCGCTGGTAGGAAAGGTGTGACGCCGGAGCTGTAGGGCGGTGGCGAAATTCGGGTGGCCCGGAAGATTCCCTTCCGGGCCATCCGTACGCCGTCCGCGGCGAATTCCGGCCGGAGCGAGACCGTCCGGGAAACCCCGTGTAGAGAAGAGAAGTCCGGGCACCCGTCCGGCAGAGGGAAAGCCGCACGCCATTGAGCGGCTGCTTTCCCGGTAAGAAATGCATGCAGAATGCGCCAACTGCCTACGATGAAGGAGCCATTCATGAGCGAGAACATCTGGGGCTACCAGCCGACCGTCGGCCACCGGGCGGGCACCAGCCTGACCGGGTTCAAGGTCGAGGCGACCGACGGCAGCATCGGCAAGGTCGACAAGCACTCCGACGAGGTGGGCTCGGCCTACCTCGTCGTGGACACCGGCGTCTGGATCTTCGGCAAGCACGTGCTGCTGCCGGCCGGCACGGTCAAGACGGTCGACGCGGCCGAGAAGAAGATCTACGTGGACCTGACCAAGGACCAGATCAAGGACGCGCCCGAGTTCGACAAGGACAAGCACCTCGGCGACGCGGGCTACCACGAGCAGATCGGCGGCTACTACGGCAAGCACCGCCGCATCTGAGCGGTGGGCGTGCGGTCGTGAACGCCGCGTGCGGGGCCGGCCGGGAGAGCGTCCCGGCCGGCCCTCGCGCGTGGGCCGCGTCACCGCACGGAGCGGCGGTATTTCCCTGGATCCGCACGCAGGGAAACCGAATACTCGCCCCATGACGACGGACGACAAGAACAACGCCAAGAACGACAAGAGCAACGACAAGAACACCCTGCGGGTCGGCGAGGACGACAAGGAGCTCGCCGACCGGCTCGACAAGGAACTCACCGCCTTCAACAGCGACGCCACCGGTGCGTACGACGAGCAGGAGCTGTCCGTGCGCGTCACCGACGAGGACGGCGAACTCGTCGGCGGCCTCACCGGCTTCACCTGGGGCGGCCTCGGCTCCATCCACATGCTCTGGGTGCGCGAGGACGCCCGCCGCGACGGCTGGGGCAGCAGACTGATGCGGGCCGCCGAGGAGGAGATGCGCCGGCGCGGCTGCGACCGGGCGATGGTGTCGTCGTTCACCTTCCAGGCGCCGGACTTCTACCAGCGACTGGGGTACGAGGAGACCGCACGGCTGCCGGGGATTCCCGGCGGGAACCAGGACGTCTTCTTCTTCAAGAAGCTGTAGCCCGTCGGAAGCCGCGGCCCTTCAAGGAGCCGAGGGCCGGGTTCCCTCAAGAGGCCGCAGCGGCAACGGAGTTGGCGCCGAGTGACGGTCGCAGCCGTCACTCCCGCGCAACGCCGCCGCAATCTCCGAACGGGAGGATCGGGACATGACGACAGAGTCGGCATCACCGCGAGAAGCACACGGGGACCCCGCGCGCACACCCGGCGAACCCCTTTCCCTGCCCCTCGACAGCACCGCCGAACTCCTCACCCGTATCACCGCCCAGCTCTCCGCCCAGCTCGGCCGGGTGTCCCTCGACGGGACCCGGACACCACCGGGGTCGCCCGCACCTGCCTGACCTGCACGCGGCGGGTGGGGGCGACTGTCGGTGCCTGCGGTTACGGTCGTCGTTATGGAAAGCACCGGATACGACTCGGCCGCGACGCAGCGCTGGGACGCCGAGCCCGACAAACGGCCAGGCAGGACCGCGTTCCAGCGCGACCGCGCCCGTGTGCTGCACTCCGCCGCGCTGCGCCGCCTGGCGGGCAAGACCCAGGTGGTCACACCCGGTTCGCGGAGCCAGGTGTGGGACTCCAGCCCCCGCACCCGGCTCACCCACTCCCTGGAGTGCGCCCAGGTCGGCCGCGAACTGGGCGCCGCCCTCGGCTGCGACCCCGACCTGGTCGAAGCGGCCTGCCTCTCCCACGACATGGGCCACCCGCCCTTCGGACACAACGGCGAGCAGGCCCTCAACGACTTCGCCAAGGACTGCGGCGGCTTCGAGGGGAACGCCCAGTCGCTGCGCCTCCTCACCCGCCTCGAACCCAAACGCTTCGTGCCCAGCGAGGAGACCGGCGAGCTCGTCAGCGTCGGCCTCAACCTCACCCGGGCCGCCCTGGACGCCGCCACCAAGTACCCGTGGCCGCGCGGCGGCCACCCCGCCGACCCCGGCTCGGTGAAGTTCGGGGTGTACGAGGACGACCTCCCCGTCTTCCGGTGGGTGCGCGAAGGCGCCCCCGAGTTCGGCAAGTGCTTCGAGGCCCAGGTCATGGACTGGTCCGACGACGTCGCGTACTCGGTGCACGACTTCGAGGACGGCCTGCACGCCGGCCACCTCGACCCCAACCTCCTGTACGCCGAGCCGGAGCGGCGCGAGATCTACGAGGTGGCACGCGGCCGTTACGTCCCCGAGGACACCGACCCCGCCGAGCTGGCCGCAGCCCTGGACCGGCTCATGGAACAGGAGTGGTGGCCGCACGGCTACGACGGATCGGCGCTCGCCCAGGCCCGCCTCAAGGACGCGACGAGCCAGCTCATCGGCCGTTTCTGCACGGCGGCGGAGTCCGCGACGAGGGCCGCCTTCGGAGGCGGCCGGCTCACTCGATACGCGGCGGAACTGGTCGTCCCGCGCGAGACGCGCAACGAGTGCGCGGTGCTGAAGGCGGTCGCCGACCGGTATGTGATGCAGCGTGAGGAGCAGGAACGGCTCCGCGCCGACCAGCGCATCGTCATCGCGGAATTGGCCGAGGCGCTGACGATGCGGGCGCCGGGGGAGGGCCTGGACCCGCAGTTCCGCGCGCTGTTCGACACGGCACCGGACGACCGGGCCCGCAAACGCGTCCTGGTCGACCAGATCGCCGCACTCACGGACTCCTCGGCGAGATCGCTGCACGGGCGGCTGACGGCGCGGCGCTGATTCAGCGGCCCGCACTCCGCCCCCACCCCACCCCCTCTTCCCCCGTAACCGTCCGTGCGGGACGCTCGAAACCCCACGCGCACAATGGAGGCATCAAGTGGTCGACGCAGATCAGACCTACCTCATCGTCGGCGGCGGACTCGCCGGCGCGAAAGCGGCCGAAACCCTGCGCACCGAGGGCTTCACCGGCCGGGTGATCCTGATCGGTGACGAACGCGACCACCCCTACGAACGCCCGCCCCTCTCCAAGGGCTTCCTCGCGGGCAAGTCCGACCGCGACTCCGTCTTCGTCCACGAGACCGGCTGGTACGCGGCCAACGACGTCGAACTGCACCTCGGCCAGCCCGTCGTGCACCTCGACCGCGAAGCGAAGACCGTCCGCCTCGGCGACAGCACCCTCATCCACTACGACAAGCTCCTCCTCGCCACCGGCTCCGAGCCCCGCCGCCTCGACATCCCCGGCACCGGCCTCGCCGGCGTGCACCACCTGCGCCGCCTCTCCCACGCGGAGCGCCTGCGCGGCGTCCTCGCCACCCTCGGCCGCGACAACGGGCACCTCGTCGTCGCCGGAGCCGGCTGGATCGGCCTGGAGATCGCCGCCGCCGCCCGCGGTTACGGGGCCGAGGTCACGGTCGTCGAGCCCGAGCCGACCCCCCTGCACTCCGTCCTCGGCCCCGAGCTCGGCCAGCTCTTCACCGATCTGCACGCCGAGCACGGCGTCCGCTTCCACTTCGGGGCCCGCCTCACCGAGATCGTCGGCCAGGACGGACTGGTCCTCGCCGCCCTCACCGACGACGGCGAGGAACACCCCGCGCACGACGTGCTCGCCGCCATCGGCGCCGCCCCCCGCACCGCCCTCGCCGAGGCCTCGGGACTGGCCCTCGTCGACCGCGCCCACGGCGGCGGCATCGCCGTCGACAGCCACCTGCGCACCAGCGACCCCGACATCTACGCCACCGGCGACGTCGCCGCCGTACCCCTCCACCTCCCCGGCACCCTGCTGCACGGGCAGCGGCTGCGCGTCGAGCACTGGGCGAACGCCCTCAACGGCGGTCCCGCAGCCGCCCGCGCCATGCTCGGGCGCGGTTCGGCGTACGACCGCATCCCGTACTTCTTCTCCGACCAGTACGACCTCGGCCTGGAGTACTCGGGCTGGGCGCCGCCGGGGACGTACGACCAGGTCGTGGTGCGCGGCGACGCGGGCAAGCGGCAGTTCATCGCCTTCTGGCTCAAGGACCACAGGGTCCTCGCGGGCATGAACGTCAATGTGTGGGACGTCACCGACCGGATCCAGGGCCTCATCCGCAGCGGCGCCGAGGTCGACCAGCACGCCCTCGCAGACCCCTCCGTACCCCTGGAGTCGCTGATCACGTCGTGACCGGCCGACCACGCACGCCACAGTGTCCGACCCTCCCCGTACACTTCACGCGTGGCAGGCAGGATCAATGACGACGACGTGAAGGCGGTCCGGGAGGCGCTCCCGATCGACGCCGTCGTGTCCGAATACCTTCAGCTCCGCAATGCGGGCGGCGGCAACCTCAAGGGCCTCTGCCCCTTCCACGACGAGAAGTCCCCGTCCTTCCAGGTCAGTCCGAGCAAGGGTCTCTTCCACTGCTTCGGCTGCCAGGAAGGCGGCGACACGATCGCCTTCGTGATGAAGATCGACCACCTCACCTTCGCGGAGACGGTCGAGCGCCTCGCCGCGCAGGCGGGCATCACCCTGCGGTACGAGGAGGGCGGCTACAACCCCTCCAACCAGCGCGGCGAACGCACCCGGCTCGTCGAGGCGCACAAGGCCGCCGCGGACTTCTACAGCCAGCAGCTGGAGAGCCCCGAGGCGGAGATCGGCCGCGCCTTTCTCGCCGAGCGCGGCTTCGACCAGGCGGCCGCCGCCCACTTCGGCGTCGGCTACAGCCCGGCGGGCTGGGACCACCTCACCCGGTTCCTGCGCGGCAAGGGCTTCAGCGACAAGGAGCTCATCACCTCCGGGCTCTCCCAGGACGGCCGCCGCGGCCCCATCGACCGCTTCCGCGGCCGGCTGATGTGGCCGATCCGCGACATCGGCGGCGAGGTCGTCGGCTTCGGCGCGCGCAAGCTCCGCGACGACGACAACGGGCCGAAGTACCTCAACACCCCCGAGACCCCGATCTACAAGAAGTCCCAGGTCCTGTACGGAATCGACCTGGCCAAGAAGGACATCGCGAAGTCCAGCCGGGCCGTCGTCGTCGAGGGCTACACCGACGTCATGGCCTGCCACCTGGCCGGCGTCACCACCGCCATCGCGACCTGCGGCACCGCCTTCGGCGGCGACCACATCAAGATCCTCCGCCGCCTCCTGATGGACAACGGCAGCGCCCGCGTGATCTTCACCTTCGACGGCGACGCGGCCGGCCAGAAGGCGGCGCTGCGGGCCTTCGAGGACGACCAGAAGTTCGCCGCCGAGACGTACATCGCGATCGCCCCGGACAACATGGACCCCTGCGACCTGCGCCTCGTCAAGGGTGACGCCGCCGTGGTCGACCTGACCCAGCCCCGCACCCCGCTCTTCGAGTTCGCGCTGCGCCAGATCACCGGGCGGTACGACCTGGAAACCCCGGCGGGCCGTGCCTCCGCCCTCGACGAGGCGGGCCCGGTCGTCGCCAGGATCAAGAACAGCGCGATGCAGCACGGCGTCGCGGTGCAGCTCGCGGGGATGCTCGGCATCCTCGACACCCAGTTCGTGGTCAAGCGCATCGCCCAGCAGGCGCGCTGGGCGAAGGACCGGGGCGGGCGGGGCCCGCAGCAGCAGACCCGCCGGCAGTACGACACGGAGCCCGCCGCTCCAGTGATCACGGGCCCGGCGCTGAACCTGCGCAGCCCGGTCCACCGCACCGAGCGCGAGCTGCTCAAACTCGCCCTCCAGCGCCCCGACCTGGTGTCACCCGCCTTCGACGGATACGGCGCGGACGAGTTCACCGCACCCCCCTACGCCGTCGTGCGGCAGACCATCGAGGAGGCGGGCGGCGTCGAGCTGGGCGCCCAGGCCGCCGCCGACTACCTCGCCCGGGTCCGCGAGACGGCGATCAACGACCAGGTCAGGGCCATGGTCACCGAGCTCGCCGTCGAAGCGATCCACGTCAAGACCGTCGACGAGATCTACGCGGGCGTCCAGCTCGTCCAGGTCCGCCTGCGCGCCGTCGACCGCCGCATCCTTGAGGTCCAGGGCTCCCTGGCCCGCGTCGGCAGCCAGGGCGACCCCGCCCACCTGGCCGCCGTGCAGAACGAACTCTGGGTCCTCCAGCAGTACGCCCGCTCGCTGCGCAACCACGGCGCGGCAGCTCTCTAACGCTCCTCCGCGCGCTCGTCGACTCCCTCCGGGTAACCACCCGGTCACGGACCGGACTCAAAAAGTCACCGCACGCCCCTCGCGGCGGTCGTGTGTCGCACCCCACACTGGGTGCGGTGCCTGAGGCTCCGACCCGGCAGCGTTCAACCTGGAGGTCGCCCCCGTGCAGACCCAGACCTTGACCGATCTGGTCGCGGCCGTACCCACGCAGAGCCGCGCCGAGCGCCATCCGGAAGCGACGGCGGAGGCGACGGAGCCCGCCGAGGACGCAGTGGAGGGACGAGAACCGGAGCGGGAACGGGAGCAGGAGGAAGAACGCCCCGATCCTCCCGAACGACCGCACCGGGCCGGCGAGTCCGCCACCCCGTCCTCCGACCTCTTCCGCCAGTACTTACGGGAGATCGGCCGCATACCGCTCCTCACCGCGGCCGACGAGGTCGAACTCGCCCGCAGTGTGGAAGCGGGCCTCTTCGCCGAGGAGAAACTCGCGGGAGCGACCGATCTCGACTCCCGACTCGCCCTGGACCTCGACAAGTTGGTGGTACGGGGCCGCATGGCGAAACGCCGTCTCATCGAGGCCAACCTGCGGCTGGTCGTCTCCGTGGCGAAACGGTACGTCGGCCGGGGCCTGACCATGCTGGACCTGGTCCAGGAGGGCAACCTGGGCCTGATCCGGGCCGTCGAGAAGTTCGACTACGCCCGCGGCTTCAAGTTCTCCACGTACGCGACGTGGTGGATCCGCCAGGCCATGTCCCGGGCCCTCGCCGACCAGGCCCGTACGATCCGGGTCCCCGTCCACGTGGTCGAACTCATCAACCGTGTCGTACGGGTACAGCGCCGCATGCTCCAGGAGCGGGGCTGCGAACCCACCCCGGAAGAGGTCGCCGCCCAGCTCGACCTCACCCCGGAACGGGTCGGCGAGGTCCTGCGCCTCGCCCAGGAACCGGTCTCCCTGCACGCCCCGGTGGGCGAGGAGGACGACGTGGCGCTCGGCGACCTCATCGAGGACGGCGACGCGACGTCCCCGGTCGAATCCGCCGCCTTCATCCTCCTGCGCGAACACCTGGAAGCGGTCCTCTCCACCCTCGGCGAACGCGAACGCAAGGTGGTCCAGCTCCGCTACGGCCTGGCGGACGGCCGCCCCCGCACGCTTGAGGAGATCGGCCGCATCTTCGGCGTCACACGAGAACGCATCCGCCAGATCGAGTCCAAGACCCTCAACAAACTGAGGGACCACACTTTCGCGGACCAGCTGAGGGGCTACCTGGACTGAGGGGCGCTCGGCGCGGGCGGTCGCGAGGGGCAGGCATTTAGGGGCGCGGGGCTGTGTTGATGTGCGGCTCCGCCGCGTGGGCGCGACCAGCCACGACGCACCCGCACGATGCCCACCGCCCCACGCCACCCGCACGTACGGGTGCCGGCACAGCAAGCAGCCCCCACGCCCCCGGCCGGAGGCCCGTCTACTCCACCTCCACCACCGCCTGCGCGAACTGCGCCGCGTACAGCCGCGCATAAGCCCCCTGCGCCGCCAGCAGCTCCCCGTGCGTCCCCTGTTCCACGATCGCGCCGTTCTCCATCACCAGGATCACGTCCGCGTCCCGGATGGTCGACAGCCGGTGCGCGATCACGAACGAGGTCCGCCCGTGCGCCAACCGCGCCATCGCCTTCTGGATCAGCACCTCGGTCCGCGTGTCGACCGAGCTCGTCGCCTCGTCCAGCACCAGGATCACCGGGTCCGACAGGAACGCCCGAGCGATCGTGATCAGCTGCTTCTCGCCCGCGCTGACCCCCGCCCCCTCGTCGTCGATGACGGTGTCGTACCCGTCCGGCAGCGTCCGCACGAACCGGTCGGCGTGCGCGGCCCGAGCCGCCTCCTCGATCTGTTCCGGCGTGACCGAACCCGCCGCCCCGTACGCGATGTTGTCCGCGATCGTCCCCCCGAACAGCCAGGTGTCCTGGAGCACCATCCCCACCCCGGAGCGCAGTTCCTCCCGCGACATCTTCGCGATGTCGACGCCGTCCAGGGTGATCCGACCCCCGGTCACCTCGTAGAACCGCATCAGCAGGTTCACCAGGGTCGTCTTGCCCGCACCCGTCGGTCCGACGATCGCGACCGTCTGCCCGGGGGAGACCCGCAGCGACAGGTCCTCGATCAGCGGCTTGTCCGCCTCGTACCGGAAGGAGACGTTCTCCAGCTCCACGGCGCCCCGCAGCTCGTCGGCGCCCGTCACCGGCAGCCCCGGCGCGTCCACCGCGTCCGGTGTCTGCTCCTCGGCGTCGAGCAGCTCGAAGACCCGCTCCGCCGAAGCCACCGCGGACTGCACCAGGTTGGCCATGGAAGCAACCTGCGTCAGGGGCATCGAAAACTGCCGCGAGTACTGGATGAAAGCCTGTACGTCGCCGATGGACAGGGTCCCCGAAGCGACCCGCAGACCACCCACCACGGCCACCAGCACATAGTTCAGGTTCGACACGAACATCATCAGCGGCTGCATGATCCCGCTGTTGAACTGCGCCTTGAAGCCCGCCTCGTACAGCTTGTCGTTCTGTTCCCTGAACGCCTCCGCCGACTCGTCCTGGCGCCCGAAGACCTTGACCAGCGAGTGCCCGGTGTACATCTCCTCGATGTGCGCGTTCAGGGCGCCGGTCGTCTTCCACTGCGCCACGAACTGCGGCTGCGAGCGCTTGCCGACCTTCGCCGCCACGACCACCGACAGCGGCACCGTCACCAGCGCCACCACCGCCAGCAGCGGCGAGATCCAGAACATGATGATCAGCACGCCGACCACGGTCAGCACCGAGTTGATGAGCTGACCCATGGTCTGCTGCATGGTCTGGCCGATGTTGTCGATGTCGTTCGTCGTCCGTGACAGGACCTCGCCGCGCTTGGCCCGGTCGAAGTACGCCAGCGGCAGCCGCGACAGCTTCGCCTGTACGTCCTCGCGCATCCGGTACACGGTCCGGTTGACCGCCAGGTTCACCATCCGCGTCGACACCAGCATCAGCAGGCCGGCCCCTACGTACACCGCGAGGACCACCAGCAGCACGCCGCCCACCGCGCCGAAGTCGATCCCCTGCCCGGGGACGAAGTCCACGCCGGACAGCATGTCCGCGAGGGTGCCGTCACCGCTCTTGCGCAGCCCCTCGATCGCCTGTTCCTTGGTGCCGCCGGGCTCCATGGTCCGGCCCACGATCCCCGCGAAGAGCAGGTCGGTCGCCGCGCCGAGGATCTTCGGCCCGATCACCGACAGCGCGACGCTGAAGACCAGCGCCACGAACAGCACCCACAGCACTGCCTTCTCCGGCGCGAGGCGGCGCACCAGCCGCTTCGCCGACCCGCGGAAGTCCATCGACTTCTCGGCCGGAGGTCCCATCATGCGTCCACCAGGCCCGCTCATGCCGCCTCAGCCTCCGTCAGCTGGGAGAGCACGATCTCCCGGTAGGTCTCATTGCTCTCCATCAGTTCGTGGTGGCGCCCCGTCCCCACCACCCGGCCCTCGTCCAGCACGACGATCCGGTCCGCGTCACGGATGGTCGACACCCGCTGCGCCACGATGACGACGGTCGCCTCCGCGGTCTCCCGCCCGAGCGCGGCCCGCAGGGCCGCGTCCGTCGCGTAGTCCAGCGCGGAGAACGAGTCGTCGAACAGATAGATCTCGGGCCGCTGCACCAGCGTCCGCGCGATCGAGAGCCGCTGCCGCTGGCCACCCGAAACGTTCGTACCGCCCTGCGAGATCGGAGCGTCGAGCCCGCCGTCCAGCAGCTCCACGAAATCCCGCGCCTGCGCCGTCTCCAGCGCCCGCCACAGCTCCTCGTCCGTCGCGTCCGGCTTTCCGTACCGCAAATTGCTCGCGACCGTCCCCGAGAACAGATACGGCTTCTGCGGAACCAGCGACACCGTCTTCGCGAGCAGCACCGGATCCAGCGTCGTGACGTCCACCCCGTCGACCAGCACCTCTCCGCCGGTCGCGTCGAACAGCCGCGGGACGAGCCCGAGCAGCGTCGACTTCCCACTGCCGGTCGACCCGATGATCGCGGTCGTCTCGCCCGGATACGCGTCGATCCGGATGTCCTTCAGTACGGACTCCTCGGCGCCCGGGTAGCTGAACTCGACTCCCCGCAGCTCCAGTTGACCGTGGCGCCGCAGTTCGAAGACCGGCGCCACCGGCGGCACCACACTGCTTTCGGTGCCCAGGACCTCCTCGATCCGCTCGGCACACACCTCCGCGCGCGGCACCATCATGAACATGAAGGTGGCCATCATCACGGACATCACGATCTGCATCAGATAGGCGAGGAACGCGGTCAGCGCACCGATCTGCATGCCCCCGCTGTCGATCCGCTGCGCACCGAACCAGACCACCGCGACGCTCGACACGTTCACCACGGTCATCACGATCGGGAACATCAGGGCCATCAGCCGGCCGGTCGCCATCGACACGTCCGTCAGGTCCTGGTTCGCCTTGCGGAACCGGTCCTGCTCGTACTCGTCCTTCACGAACGCCCGGATGACCCGGTTGCCGGTGATCTGCTCGCGCAGCACCCGGTTCACGGTGTCGAGCCGGGTCTGCATGGACCGGAAGAGGGGCCGCATCTTCCGGATGATCAGCGAGACACAGATGCCGAGCACCGGCACCACCGCGAGCAGCACGCCCGACAGCGGCACGTCCTGGCCGAGCGCCATGATGATGCCGCCCACGCACATGATCGGCGCGGACGCCACCAGCGTGAAGCTCATCAGGACCAGCATCTGCACCTGCTGGACGTCATTGGTCGTACGGGTGATCAGCGACGGTGCGCCGAACTGGCCGACCTCCCGCGCCGAGAAGCTCTGCACCCGGGCGAAGACCGCGGCCCGGACGTCGCGCCCGAGCGCCGAAGCGGTCCGCGCCCCGTAGAAGACGGCTCCGACGTTGCAGACGACCTGGAAGACGCTCACCGCGATCATGAGCGCGCCGAACTCCAGGATGTAACCCGTGTCCCCCTTCACGACACCGTTGTCGATGATGTCCGCGTTGAGGGTGGGCAGATAGAGGGAGGCGCTGGTCTGCAACAGCTGCAGCACCACCAGCAGGGCTATGGGTTTCTTGTACGGGCCGAGATGGGCCCGCAGAAGCTTGAGAAGCACGCGCAGTCTTTCGTCGGGCGGCGGGGGCAGGGGGTGCGACCCCCCATCCTCCGGCAACCACGCCCGCTGTGCCCAAGGGTTTACACCAAACCCGGGTCAAGTCCTTCCCCCGCGGGGCGGGGCGGCGGGGCCCCGCGGGGGTGCGTCGTGGCCGGCCGCGCAGTTCCCCGCGCCCCTAAAGGGCCGCCTCGAATGCCCCAGGATGGATCTGCTCCCGCGTCGCCGCGTACTGCTGCCGCACCGCCCCGCCCGCCGCCAGCTCCTCGCCCGGCTCCAGCACCTGCGCCACCGCCCCCTGCCAGGCCGGCGGAGCCTGCGGCGACAGCGTCCCCTGCGCCACCCCGAGCGCCCACGCCGCCTGCCGGGCCGCCCCCAGGGCCGCGTACTGCGCGGGCTGCGGCACGACCACCTGCGTACCGAGGATCATCGGCGCCATCGCCTGCACGGCCGGCAGCTCGGCGGCGGCCCCCAGCAGGAACACCCGCCGCACCTGCACCCCGCGCGAGCGCAGCACGTCCATCGCGTCGGCCAGCGAGCACAGCATCCCCTCGAAGGCCGCCCGCGCCAGGTGCTCCGGCTTCATCGACTCCCGCCGCAGCCCGAACAGCGTGCCCGCCGCCTGCGGCAGCCACGGCGTCCGCTCCCCCTCCAGATACGGCAGCAGTACGAGCCCGGAGGCCCCCGGCGTCGACTTCAGCGCCAACGCCGACAGCTCCTCCAACCCGCCCTCCATGCTCAGCAGTTCGGCCGTCCCCCGCAGCGCGCGTACCGCGTTCGACGTATGCACCACCGGCAGGTGCATCCCCGTGGCATCGGCGAACGACGTGATCATCCCGCTCGAATCGGCCAGCGCCTCGTGGTGCACCGCCATCACCGAGCCCGAAGCCCCCAGCGACACGACGGCGTCCCCGATCCCGACCCCGAGCCCGAAAGCGGCGGCCATCGTCTCGCCCGTACCCGCCGAGATCAGCAGCCCCTCCGGCGTGGTCCCCGCGGCGTCCGAAGGGCCGAGCACCTCCGGCAGCGCGGCCTGGTGCCCGAGCGCCAGCTCCACCAGGTCCGGCCGGTAGGCACCCGTGGCCGCCGACCAGTAACCGGTGCCGGAAGCCGCGCCCCGGTCGGTGGTCCGGCGGGCGGGCCTGCCCAGCAGCTGCCACACCAGCCAGTCGTGCGGCTGCATCACGGTCGCGACCCGCGCCGCGTTCTGCGGCTCGTGCCGCGCCATCCAGGCCAGCTTGGCCAGCGGCTGCGGCGACGTCGGAACCGTACCCACGGCCTCCGCCCACGCCTGCCTGCTGCCCAGCGCCTCCACCAGATCGGCCGCGGCGACCTGAGCCCGCTTGTCGTTGCCCAGCAGCGCGGCCCGCACCGGCGTCCCGTGCGCGTCAAGAGGTACGAGCCCGTGCTGCTGCGCGGACACCCCGATCGCCTGTACGTCGTCGAGCAGCCCGTCCGCGGCGGCCTCGCCCAGTGACAGCAGCCACGCCTGCGGATCGGCCTCGGTGGCCTTCTCCTCGACCGGATGGGGGGCGTACCCCTCACGCAGTACGGCACCGGTGTCGGTGTCGCAGACGACGACGTGTGTGAATCCGGCCGAACTGTCCAACCCCGCGACTATGCCCATGCGCACGATTCTGCCGCACCCCACCGGGGCGGGATGCGGCAGCCGTGCCTCAGATGGTGCTGGCGCCCGTGCCTCAGGTGTTGCTGGTGCCCCAGTCGTCCTCGCCGCTCTGCCTGCGCCCCTTCAGCGACCGCACCCGCTGGGCGACGGACTCGGGGACCCGGTTGCCCATCTTGTCGCCGACCTTGTCGGTGACGGTGTGCATGGCCTTGCCCGCGAACTCCCGGCCGCTCTGGGCGGCCGACTCGGCGGTGTTCCGCACGGCCGGGTTCTGGGAGATCCGCAGGGCGGACTTCCTGATCTGCTCGTACCGCTCGCGCCCGGCCCGGGTGCCGAGCACGTATCCGAGGGCCAGACCGGCGACGAACGTGAGCCGGTAGCGCATGGCTGCCACCCTTCTCCTGCAACGGTGTCGGTGTGCTGGCCGCCTACCCGTGCTGCCCGCTGATCATCCCGGGGCATACCGATTGGCGGAGCACCCCCCTGCTTGCGCTAATGTATGTCTCGCAGCGAGCGCACGCCCCCGGGACGACTGGGAGTGGGTGCATTCGATGCAACCGCAGCAATCCCCTGTAGCTCAATTGGCAGAGCAGCCGACTGTTAATCGGCAGGTTACTGGTTCGAGTCCAGTCGGGGGAGCGCGGTCCCCTGTAGCTCAATTGGCAGAGCATTCGGCTGTTAACCGGAGGGTTACTGGTTCGAGTCCAGTCGGGGGAGCAGTAAGGGAAGAGGGCCTCCACGGAGGCCCTCTTTTCGTGTGTGCGTGCGCCCCTGGGTGTGGTGTGCGGCACGTTCGGGAACCGTCCGGGCGACGCGTAAGTCCTCATGGTCATGCGTTGCCGACCATCCGAGGCAGGAGATCGTATGACCGGCTATGCTGCGGCAGACGGCGCGTACATGTGTACGCGCCACGCCGTGTGGGGGCAGTAGCTCAGCCGGTTAGAGCAGCGGACTCATAATCCGTCGGCCGTGGGTTCGAGTCCCACCTGCCCCACCGCAGCGAGTTCACGCAGGAACGTTCTGACCTGCTGTGATCAGCTCAGTTGCTCGGCCAGTCCGACGATGATGCCCTCCGGGCCGCGGACGTAGCAGAGCTGATAGCTGTCCTCGAACCTGGCGATCTCGCCGACGAGTTCGGCGCCGTGCGGACGCAGGCGGGCGACGGTGTCCTTGAGGTCGTCGACGGCGAACATGACGCGGTGCGTGCCCAGGATGTTGTGCGGCGGGTTGCGCGGCCCGGAGCTGATCGCCGCGGGGCTGCGGTACCGCGACAGTTCGAGCCGGCTGTGACCGTCCGGGGTCCGGAGCATCGCGATGTCGCAGTGGACGCCGTCGAGGCCGGTGCACTGGTCGGCGACGAGGCCCTCGACCTCCGTCCTGCCCTCCAGCTCCATACCGAGTTCCACGAAGAACGCGAGGGCGGCATCCATGTCCTCGACGACGATGCCGACGTTGTCCATCCGCTGAATCGCCATGCTGGTTTCTCCCTGCTTCCTTGCTTCCTCGTGCGGCCGGTGGTGGCCGCTGCTGCAGGAGCGCCGGTCAGGATCAGGAACGGCGGGAACGCACCCATGGGCGCCACCCTACTGAGCCGTGTGCCCACTGCCTTACTGCAGAAGCGTTCGCGGCGTGAGGTCTTCCGCTCGCACGCGCAGGGCCCTGTTCGCCCGCCCCCGGCAGGTCTAGGCTGGGGCGCGAGGCCCCGGACCCCGGCATGTGAGATCTGTCGAGGCGGCGTGTGATGCATCTGGGTCCAGCTCCTGAGCGTGGGTCTTCTCCTGAGGTCGTTCCTCTTTACGCACCCGTACCCGTACCCGTGGCGCTGCGGGTCGTTCCCGGGTTGTTGCCGGTCGTCGTCGTGGCCGGGCGCAGGCTCGGGCGGGCGAAGCTCGCGGAGTTCGGGTGCCGGGCCGGTGTGCCGTGGGTGCTCGATGTGTCGGGCGTACGGGAGTGCGGCCTGCTGGGGGCCGGCATGCTGACCGCGGTGTGGCGGCGGGCCCGGTCGTACGGCAGCGAATTGCGCCTGGTCGCGCCCTCGCAAGCGGTCGAGGACGCGCTGACGGTCAGCGGGCTGCGACGGCTGCTGACCGTGTTCCCGGATGTGGCGAGTGCGGTCGAGGCTTAGGGAGCCTGTCATGGTCGTTCTGCTGGTGGTGGGTGTGGCGGTGCTGTTCGTCATGGGCTTCTCGTCGCCCGTGTGGTGGCTGGTCGGGGCCGTGGTGGTCTACGGGGCTGTGAAGTTCGGGAGCGGTATCGGCGGGGGCGGCGCCTCCGGAAGCGGGTACGAGGAGTACCGCGAGCGACGGGAACAGCGGGACAAGTGGGACCGGCGCTACCGGCGGCAGCACCGGGGGAAGCGGATCACGCCCGACCGGCCGGTGGAGCGGTAGCCCCTGCGAGGGAGCGGTAACCCCCGCGGTGGTGCCGTAGCCCCCCCCGCGGTGACGCCGTAGCCCCTGCGGTGGTGCCGTAGCCCCTGCGGGGGCCCTGAGGTGACGTGGTTTCGGATCTTCGTTCCCTTTGTGAGACAACTGAACGAGCCATTCCGGTCTGGCGGCCGGGCAGTGGCGGTTGTCTTCGGCGAAAGGTGAACTCCATGGTCCTCTCCCTCCTCCGGCGTGCGCGGGCGAAGACAGGTGCGGTGGGCGGCAGGGGGCGGGGCCGGGGCACCGGACTCGTGCTGCCGGTGCCGCGCGGGGCCGGGACGGTCAGCTGCGAGGTGGTGGACCCGGTCGGGCAGAGACTCGGCGGCGCCGAGATCGTGATCAGCGCCAAGTCCGACGGGCGGGTGGCCGCGCGGGGGACCACCGACCTCTTCGGGCTGTTCACCGCCGCACTGCCGGCCGGAGAGTACGGGCTGCTGATGACCGCCGAGGGGATGCGCCCGGCCAGTTGGTCCTTCCACATCGAACCCGGCGAGGCGCTCACCATGGGCCGCGTCGAGCTGGAGGTGGCCCAGCAGCTGGAGCCGCCGGTGCAGGGCATGTGGACCATCGACCCGCCGCACACCGCGATCCGCTTCATCGCCAAGCACGTGGGGATGGCGAACGTGCACGGCAGGTTCCAGAGGTTCGAGGGCGGGGTGCGGGTCGCCGCCGATCCCGAGGAGTCGGAGGTACGGGTGCGGATCGAGGCCGCGAGCCTGACGACCGGCAACAAGACCCGCGACAACCACCTGCGCTCCGGCGACTTCCTGGACGTCGAGAACTACCCGTACATCGACTTCGTCAGCGACCGGTTCGTCTACCGGGGCGGCAACACCTGGTCCGTGCAGGGCGCACTGACCCTGCACGGGGTGAGCCGGTCGGTGGCCCTCGACACCTCCTACCTGGGCGCCGTCAACGGCGGGTACGGGGAGGAACTGCGCTGCGCCGCCCGCGCGAGGGCCGAACTGCACCGCGAGGACTACACATTGAACTGGCGGAACATGCTCGCGCGCGGCATCGCGATCGTCGGGCCGACGGTGCAGCTGGAGATGGACATCCAGACGATGTTCCAGGGCCCGGACACCCCGACCCCGCCGGAGTAGCCGTAGGGACCGGGTCGAAGTGCCGTACGGGGACGGGGGATTCCGCGGGCGTGCGGCACCTCCTTCGCCGAGGGCGCCGCCCCCTGGGCCCCCGCCCCCGCCGCCCCCTCCCCGACTCGCCGCGGGACGCTCAGTCGTCCAACTGTCCCCGCAGCCACTCCTCCACCGCGCCCACGTGCGCCGCCGCCGCGACCCGTGCCGCTTCCGGGTCCCGGCCGACCAGGGCCCGGTAGATCCGGCCGTGTTCCTCGCGGGTGACCGCGAAGGCGCCCGCCTCCTGGTGGCCCCGGCGGACCCTCGCGCGGAAGGTGCGGGAGGAGAGGCCCTCGACGATCGCGGCCAGCGCCTCGTTGCCCGCGGCCTGCGTGATCGTACGGTGGAAGGCCATGTCGGCGGCGAGGAAGGTCTCCGGGTCGTCCGCCTCGTTCATCACGGACAACTGGGTGTCGAGTGCCGCGAGTTGTCCGGCGTCGATCCGGGCCGCCGCCAGTGCCGTCGCCGCCGACTCCAGGATGCGGCGGACCTCCAGGAGCTCCGCGAGCCGCGGCTTCGGGGAGATCTCGGCGACGATGCCAAAGGTGTCGAGGAGGTCGACCGCCTCCAGTTGGGTGACGTAGATCCCGGAGCCGTGGCGGGACTCCAGCACCCCCAGGACGGTGAGGGCGCGGACCGCCTCGCGCATGGAGCTGCGGGAGATGCCGAGCTCGGCAGCCAAGTCCCGCTCGGTAGGGAGCCGTTGGCCCGCCTCCAAACGGCCTTCTGTGATCATTGCCTTGATGGACTCGATCGCCCGCTGGGTAACCGAACCGCCCTTCTCGGGCGGGGCGGCCGGCGGTGAGTCCTGCGGTGCGTCCGGAGCAGTCTGAGGGGCGGTCGTTGCCATGGGGATTTTCCTCCGGGCTTCGGCGATCTAGCAGACGGCAGTCTATCCAGCACGCACCGTGCATGAACAGCAGAGTCATCGGACCAATTGGCCAACTTTTTCGGGGAATTCGCCCAAGAGGGGTGTTGGAGCCCCCGAAAGGTCTGATAAATATTCGGCGCGGCCGGATGAAGACCTGTTGGTGTTTTTGATCCGTCAACGGGTCCCCGACCGGGGATCCGTGCAGTCCGTTCGTTTCGATCAGGAACCGAGGAGCCGACAGATGGCCGGCAGCATGAACAGCGCAGCGCACAGAGCAACAGGCAGCAGAGCACGGGTAGTACAGGTGGCCGCACTCGCGGCATGCGCCTCCCTCGCGCTCAGTGCGTGCGGCAGTACCAAGGACGCCGGGGCCGCAGGGGCGGGTGGCGAGGGCAAGGTCGGCGTGATCCTGCCTCTGCTGACCTCTCCGTTCTGGCAGTCGTACAACGACTACATCCCGAAGATGGCTCAGGAGGAGGAGGTCGAGGCGCTCAAGACCGTCAACTCCAACTCCGACCCCGCGCAGCAGATCACCGACATCCAGAACCAGCTGAACCAGGGCGTCAAGGGCCTCGTCGTGGCTCCCCTCGACAGTGCCGCGATAGCCGCCGGTCTCGACCAGGCCGAGCGCAAGGGCGTTCCGGTCGTCGCCGTCGACGTGGCCCCCGAGAAGGGCAAGGTCGCGATGATCGTGCGCGCCAACAACGTCGCGTACGGACAGAAGGCCTGCGAGTTCCTGGGGTCGAAGGTCAAGACCGGCAAGGTGGTTCAGATCATGGGCGACCTCGCCTCGGTCAACGGCCGGGAGCGCTCCGAGGCCTTCCGGACCTGCGTGAAGGACAAGTTCCCCGGCCTGAAGGTCCTGGAGATCCCCGCGAAGTGGGAGTCGGACGCCGCGGCGTCCAAGCTGGACACCCTCCTCAACTCCAACCCCGACCTCAAGGGCATCTACATGCAGGCGGGCGGCGTCTACCTCGCACCCACCCTGCAGACCCTCAAGAGCAAGAACATGCTCAAGAAGGTCGGCGACCCGAAGCACATCGCGATCGTCTCCAACGACGGCATCCCGCAGGAGTTCGCGGCGATCCGCAGCGGAGAGATCGACGCGACGGTCTCCCAGCCCGCCGACACGTACGCCAAGTACGGCATGTACTACGTGAAGAAGGCGATGAACGGCGAGACCTTCAAGGAGGGTCCGACCGACCACGGCTCCACGATCATCAAGCACCCGAACGGCATGCTGGAGGACCAGCTGCCCGCCCCGTTGGTCACCAAGGCCAACGTGGACGACAAGAAGCTGTGGGGCAACAACATCAAGTGAGCACACTGACCCGCGCCGATGCCTCCCACCGACCGCTGGTCGAGGCATCCGGGATCACCAAGCGGTACGGTCCCACGACCGCCCTCATGGACGGCCGACTGACCGTGATGCCCGGGGAGTCGCACGCCCTGGTGGGGCGCAACGGCGCGGGCAAGTCCACCCTCGTGACCGTGCTGACGGGGCTCCAGGCCCCCGACGCCGGTACGGTCCGCTTCGACGGAGAGCCCGCCCCTGCGCTCTCCGACCGGGACGCCTGGCGGCGGAAGGTCGCCTGCGTCTACCAGAAGCCGACCGTGGTGCCCGAACTCACCGTCGCCGAGAACCTGTTCATCCACCGGCAGCCCACCGGCTTCGGCGGGATGATCCAGTGGAAGAAGCTGCGGACCCAGGCCGCCGAGCTGCTCGACACCTGGGACGTCCGGGTCGACCCGGACGCCCGCACCGCCGACCTCAAGGTCGAGGACCGGCAGATGGTCGAGATCGCGAGGGCACTGTCCTTCGGGGCACGGTTCATCGTTCTCGACGAGCCGACCGCGCAGCTCGACAACAAGGAGATCGAGCGCCTCTTCGCCAGGATGCGCACGCTCCAGGAGTCGGGCGTCACCTTCCTGTTCATCTCGCACCACCTCCAGGAGGTGTACGAGGTGTGCCAGGCGGTCACCGTGCTGCGCGACGCCCGCTGGATCACCACGGCGCCCGTCGCCGAACTCCCGCGCGCCGCCCTCGTGGAGGCCATGGCGGGGGAGTCCGTCACCGCGGCCGCAAGCGCCGCCCGGCCGGGCATCGCGGACCGGGCGCCGATCCGGCTGCAGGTGGACGGGCTCGGCTCGGCCGCGTACCAGGACATCAGCCTGACCGTCCGCGAGGGCGAGGTCGTCGGTCTCGCCGGGACCAGCGGCAGCGGCAAGATCGAGCTGGCGGAAACCTTCGCCGGGCTGTACGCGGCGGAGCGGGGCTCCGCCCGGCTCGACGGGCGGGCCCTTCCCTTCGGGGACGTGCCCGCCGCTCTGAAGGCCGGTGTCGCCTGTGTGCCGCGCGACCGGCACGACCAGGGGCTCGTCTCCGGGATGAGCATCGGTGACAACGCCACGATGAGCGTCCTGGGGCGGCTCGGAAAGCGCGGATTCGTCGGTACGGAGAACAAGCGGAAGGTCGGCGAAGAGCTGATCCGCCGCCTCGACATCCACGCCGAAGGCCCGCACCAGCCCGTCTCGGACCTGTCCGGCGGCAACGCCCAGAAGGTGGTGATGGCACGGGCGCTGGCCTCCGACCCGAGGCTGCTCGTGCTCATCAACCCGACGGCGGGCGTCGACGTCAAGTCCAAGGAATCCCTGCTCGCGCGCATGGACAGTGCGCGCGAGGACGGCACGGCGGTCCTCGTCGTGTCCGACGAGATCGACGATCTGCGGCGCTGCGACCGCGTCCTGGTCCTTTTCCACGGACGCGTCGTCGCCGACCATGCGGCCGGCTGGAACGACCACGAGCTGATCGCATCCATTGAAGGAGTAGACCGTGGCTGAGACGACAGCCTCGAAGGCGGCCACCGCCCCGGTGGACCGGCGCAAGAGTTCCCCCACCGACCGGAAGAAGTCCCTGCTGCTCAGCAGGGCCCGCGAACTCGCCCTCGTACCCGCCCTGTTGGCGCTGGTGGTGCTCGGTGCGTTCACCAACGACGCCTTCCTGACCGGGAACAACATCATCTCCATCCTGGGCGCGTCCGCCGCGCTCGCGATGGTGGTGCTGGCGGAGTCGCTCGTACTGATCACCGGCAAGTTCGACCTCTCGCTGGAGTCGGTCGTCGGCATCGCCCCCGCGATGGGTGCGCTGCTGGTGCTGCCGGCCCTCCAGTCGGGGTTCGGCACGGAGATGCCCGCGGTCGTCGGCATCCTGGTGATCCTGGTGGTCGGCGGACTCGTCGGCGCGTTCAACGGCGCGCTGGTCGTGAAGCTCAAGCTGAATGCGTTCATCGTGACGCTGGCGATGCTGATCGTGCTGCGCGGACTGCTGGTCGGCGCGACCGAGGGCAAGACGCTGTTCGGCATGCCGGAGGCGTTCTTCGCTCTCGCGACGTCCACGTTCATCGGTGTTCCGCTGTCCGTGTGGATCGCCGCCGTCTGCTTCGGCATCGCGGGCATCGTGCTGAAGTACCACCGGGTGGGGCGTGCGCTGTACGCCATCGGCGGCAACCCGGCGGCGGCCAAGGCCGCGGGTATCCGGGTCGACCGGGTCACGCTCGGGGTGTTCATCACCGCAGGTGTGCTCGCCTCGGTGGGCGGGCTGATGCAGACCGGCTACGTCGGGGCGATCAACGCCAACCAGGGTCAGAACATGATCTTCACGGTGATGGCGGCGGCGGTCATCGGCGGGATCAGCATGGACGGCGGCAAGGGCACGATGTTCGGTGCGCTGACCGGTGTGCTGTTGCTGGGTGTGGTGCAGAACCTGCTGACGCTGGCTCAGGTGCCGTCGTTCTGGATTCAGGCCATTTACGGGGCGATCATTCTGATCGCGCTGATGATTGCCCGGGTTACCACGGGTCGGGCGCAGGACTAGGTCCGGTCGGTTGGTTCGCCGCGTGCGGATCCGATGCGGCTGGTCGCGCCCGCGCGGCGGAGCCGCACATTCGAAACAGCCCCGCGCCCCTCACGGGGCCGTTCTAGGAGTTCAACTCTCGTGAAATTGCAGCGGCTTGGTGAGTGCGGGAGTGAGATTCCTGCTCTTCTCGCGGACGACGGGCAGGTGTACGACCTTTCCGGTCTTGCCTCCGACATCGACGGGACCTTCCTCGCGGGGGGTGGCATGGAGCGGGTTCGTGCCGCCCATGCGGCCGGTGAGCTGGATGTTCTTGAAGGGGCGGGGGCTCTTCGGGTCGGTGCTCCCGTCGCGCGGCCCGGCAAGATTGTCTGTATCGGGCTCAATTACCGTGACCACGCGGAGGAGACGGGTGCGGCCATTCCGCCCCGGCCCGTGGTTTTCATGAAGGACCCCGGCACCGTCGTCGGTCCGTACGACGAGGTCCTGATCCCGCGCAATTCGGTCCGTACCGACTGGGAGGTGGAGCTGGGTGTCGTCATCGGCAGCCGGGCCCGCTACCTGGAGGGGCGCGAGGAAGCCCTCGCCTGCGTCGCCGGGTACGCGGTCAGCCACGACGTGTCGGAGCGCGAGTTCCAGCTGGACTTCTCCCCGCAGTGGGACCTCGGCAAGTCCTGCGAGACCTTCAACCCGCTCGGCCCCTGGCTCGTCACCGCCGACGAGGTCGCCGACCCGCAGGACCTGCGGCTGCGCCTGGAGGTCAACGGCGTTCAGCGGCAGGACGGCAACAGCAAGGACATGATCTTCCAAGTCGCCGACGTCATCGCGTACTTGAGTCAGTACATGGTGCTCGAACCGGGCGACGTCATCAACACGGGAACCCCGGCCGGAGTCGCCCTGGGCCTCCCCGGAAACCCCTACCTGCGCGCCGGAGACGCCGTGGAGCTGTCCATCGACGGCCTCGGCACCCAGCGCCAGACCTTCGCACAGGCGTGAGAGGCCCCGTTACGTGACCCGAACCAGTGCACGTATCACGGCAGTTGATACGTACGACATCCGCTTCCCCACTTCGCGCGAGCTCGACGGCTCCGATGCGATGAACCCCGATCCCGACTACTCGGCCGCGTACCTCATCCTGCGCACCGACGCCGAGGACGGCATCGAGGGGCACGGCTTCACCTTCACCATCGGGCGTGGCAACGATGTCCAGGTCGCCGCGATCGAGGCCCTGAAGCCGCACCTGATAGGCCTCTCGGTGGAGGAACTCTGTGCCGATCCCGGCACGTTGGGGCGCGCGCTGACCGGGGACAGTCAGCTGCGCTGGCTCGGTCCCGAGAAGGGCGTGATGCACATGGCGATCGGGGCGGCCGTCAACGCCGCCTGGGACCTGGCCGCCAAGCGGGCCGGCAAGCCGCTGTGGAAGCTCCTCGCCGACGCGGAACCCGAGTGGCTCGTCCAGCAGATCGACTTCCGCTACATAGCCGACGTCCTCAGCCCCACCGACGCCCTCCAGCTGCTCCGTACGGGCAAGCACGGCGCCGCCGCACGGGAGGCGAAGCTGCGCGAGCGCGGCTACCCCGGCTACACCACCTCGCCCGGCTGGCTCGGCTACTCCGACGAGAAGCTCACCCACCTCGCCCAACAGGCGGTCGCCGACGGCTTCACGCAGATCAAGCTGAAGGTGGGCGCCGACCTGGCCGACGACGTACGGCGGATGCGGGCCGCCCGCGCCGCCGTCGGCCCGGACATCCGGATCGCCATCGACGCCAACCAGCGGTGGAACGTCGGCGAGGCCATCGAGTGGACCCGGGCGCTGGGCGCCTTCGACCCGTACTGGATCGAGGAGCCCACCAGCCCCGACGACATCCTCGGCCACGCGGCCATCCGCGAGGCGGTCGGCCCGGACGTGTTGGTCGCCACCGGTGAACACGTCCAGAACCGCATCATCTTCAAGCAGCTCCTCCAGTCCGGGGCGATCGACGTCCTGCAGATCGACGCCGCACGGGTCGGGGGCGTCAACGAGAACCTGGCGATCCTGCTCCTCGCGGCGAAGTTCGGGGTGCCGGTCTGCCCGCACGCGGGCGGGGTCGGGCTGTGCGAACTCGTCCAGCACCTGTCGATGTTCGACTACGTGGCGCTGACCGGGACCACCGAGAACCGCGTCATCGAGTACGTCGACCATCTGCACGGCCACTTCACCGAGCCGGTCGTCATGCGCGACGGCCACTACACGGCCCCGACCGCACCCGGCTTCTCGGCGACCATGCACGCCGATTCGATCGCGGAGTTCACCTACCCGGGCGGCCGGTTCTGGGCCGCCGACCTTGCCGCAGGACTGTCCGAGGCCGAGGAGGCTGTCGTATGAGTGAGCTCGCAGGACTGAAGGCGCTGGTCACAGGTGGTGCCTCCGGCATCGGCCTGGCCGCCGCGCAGCTCCTCGCCGCACGCGGTGCGCAGGTCGCCGTGCTCGACCTGGACCCGTCGGGGGCCCAGGCCCCGCTGCTCGGTTTCCAGGCCGACGTCGCCGACGACGCTTCGGTCCGGGCCGGGGTCGCGGCAGCCGTCGAGGCGCTCGGCGGCGGCCTGGACATCCTCGTCAACAACGCGGGCATCGGCGCGGCCGGCACGGTGGAGGACAACGACGACGCCCAGTGGCACCGGGTCCTCGACGTGAACGTCCTGGGCATGGTGCGGGTCTCGCGCGCCGCCCTGCCCGCGCTGCGGGAATCGGCGCACGCCGCGATCGTCAACACCTGCTCGATCGCGGCGACGGCCGGGCTTCCGCAGCGGGCCCTGTACAGCGCGAGCAAGGGCGCGGTGCTGTCGCTGACCCTCGCCATGGCCGCCGACCACGTCCGCGAGGGCGTACGGGTCAACTGTGTGAACCCGGGAACGGCCGACACCCCGTGGGTGGGACGCCTCCTGGACGCGGCCGACGACCCGGCGGCGGAGCGGGCCGCACTCAACGCCCGCCAGCCGATGGGCCGGCTGGTCTCCGCCGACGAAGTCGCCGCGGCCATCGTCTACTTGGCGAGCCCGGCCGCCGCCTCCGTCACCGGAGCCTCACTCGCCGTCGACGGCGGGATGCAGGGGCTGCGGCTGCGCCCGGAGGGGCAGTGAGTACGCGGCCGCTCGGCGGAAGTGCGGTTTCTCTCTCCCCGCTCGGCTTCGGGGCCGCCACCCTCGGGAACCTCTTCCGGGAGGTCACGGACGAGGACGCCCGCGCGGCCGTCGACGCCGCCTGGGACGCGGGGATCCGGTACTTCGACACCGCGCCGCACTACGGCCTCGGCCTCTCCGAGCGGCGGCTCGGGGCGGCGCTCGGCGGCCGGCCCCGGGACTCCTACACGCTCTCCACCAAGGTGGGGCGGCTGCTCGAACCCGTCGCGGGCGAGGGCGGCACAGGCCGCTCCGACGAGGGCTTCGCCGTCCCCGCCACGTACCGCAGGGTGTGGGACTTCAGTGCGGACGGCGTCCGGCGCTCCCTCGAAGCCAGCCTGGAACGCCTCGGCCTCGACCGCATCGACATCGCCTACCTGCACGATCCCGACGAGTGCGGCGACGGCGGCGAACAGGCGCTGCGCGAGGCGTACCCGGCACTGGAACGGCTGCGCGCCGAGGGCGTGATCGGCGCGATCGGCGCCGGAATGAACCAAGTGGCGCCCCTGGTCCGGTACGTGAGGGAGACCGACGCGGACGTGCTGCTGTGCGCGGGACGGTACTCGCTGCTCGACCAGCGGGCCGCCGCCGAACTGCTCCCCGAGGCGGTGAAGCGCGGCCGGAGCGTCGTCGTCGGCGGAGTCTTCAACTCCGGCCTGCTCGCCGACCCGCAGCCCGGTGCCACGTACGACTACAAGGCCGCCCCGGTGGACCTGCTGGGCCGCGCCCTGCGCATCAAGGCGGTCGCCGAACGCCACGGGGTCCCGCTCCGGGCGGCAGCCCTCGCCTACCCCGCGCTGCACCCGGCGGTGGCGAGCGTGCTCGTCGGCCTGCGGTCGGCGGCGGAGGCGGTGGACGCGGCGGCGATGGCGGCCGTGGACGTACCGGAGGAACTGTGGGACGAGCTGAGGGCCGAGGGCCTGCTGGGGGAGGAGTCTCAGTGACGGCGGCGTCCGCTGTGCCGCCTCGGGTGGTGGACGCGCACCACCACGTCTGGGACCTGTCCGTCCGCGACCAGGACTGGATCACCGGGCCCGAACTCGCCCCGATCCGCCGGGACTTCCTCGTCTGTGACCTCGCGGCGGAGGCGCAAGCCGCGGGCGTGTCCGCGACGGTACTCGTGCAGACGGTCACGGTCGCGGAGGAGACGCCGGAGTTCCTGGCGCTCGCCGGGGCGCACGAGCTGATCGCGGGGGTGGTCGGCTGGACCGACCTCACCGCCCCGGACGTCACCGACACGCTCGCCGCGCTGCGGGCCCTGCCCGGGGGCGAGTTCCTGGTGGGCATCCGCCACCAGGTCCAGGCGGAACCGGACCCGGGGTGGCTGCTGCGGCCGGACGTGCAGCGGGGACTCGCGGCGGTCGCGGACGCCGGGCTCGCCTACGACCTGCTGATCACCCCCGGCCAGCTGCCGGCCGCGATGACGGCGGCACGGGCACTTCCCGGCCTCCGCTTCGTCCTGGACCACCTGGGCAAACCGTCCATCGCACGCGGCGAGTTGGCCCCGTGGGAGGGGTTCGTACGGGAGCTGGCGACGCTCCCGAACGTGGCGTGCAAGCTGTCCGGGATGGTGGTGGAGGCGGACTGGCAGCGATGGACGGTGTCCGATCTGCGGCCGTACGCGGAGGTGGTACTGGAGGCTTTTGGGGCGTCGCGGGTGATGTACGGGTCGGACTGGCCGGTGTGCCGACTGGCGTCGTCTTATGCGGAAGTGCTTGGTGTGGCGGGGGAGTTGACGTCGGGGCTGTCTCCGGCGGAGCGGGCGGAGGTGTTCGCGGGGGCGGCGGAGAGGGTGTACGGGCTGCGGCGTCCGGAGTGAGGGAGTGAGGGAGTGAGGGAGTGCGGGCGGGTGGGCATCACGGCCGGCGCCGGTGGGGGCCGGCGTTCCGGGCTGCGCCCGGTGCACGGCTGCGCCCGGTGCACGGCTGCGCCGCGCGTCCTCAAACGCCGGACGGGCTGAGATTCTCAGCCCCCTACAACGGCGCCTGCCACACCACCGAAGTCCCCTTCCCCTTACCCCCGTTGGCCCCATCGTCCGACACCGTCAGCCGCACCCCCTCCCGTCCGTCCGGCAGGACCGCCCCCACGCCCACCTCCACCCGTACCCGCACCGCCGTGACCCCCTCCCTCCGGTGTGCCGCCGCCAGTGCCCCGCGCAGGGCGGCGATCAGTTGTTTGTCCACCGGTGCGTGGACCAGTGCGTCCACCGGGCCCTCGAAGTGCACCGACGGGGCGAAGCCCAGCAGTGCGCCCGCCCCCGCCGTCTCCCGGAGCACCTTTCCCCGTACCGTCGTCGGGGCGTCCGCAGGCGGCTGCTGGAGCGCGAAGATGGCGGTCCTTACCTCCTGGATGGTGGAGTCCAGCTCGTCGACGGCCCGCCCGAGCAGTTCGTCCATCGCGCCCGGCTGCCCACCGCCCGAGGCGCCCGCGCCCGAGCCCGCACCTGCCGCCCTCCGCCGCGTCGACTCCAGCATCATCTCCGTCGCGAACAGCCTCTGCACCACCAGATCGTGCAGGTCCCGTGCGATCCGGTCGCGGTCCTCGAAGACCGCCAGCCGCTCCCTGGCGTCCCGGCCGCCCGCCAGCACCATCGCCAGCGCCGCCTGCGACGCGAACTGCGAGGCCAGCAGCCGTTCCACCCCCGTGTACGGCACGTCGCCCCGCCGCCTGGGCAGCGCGAGCGTGCCGATGAGTTTGCCGCCGCTCTGCAGCGGCAGCAGCATGCTCGGTCCGAAGAGGGTGCGTACGGGTGTGGTCATCCGGGGATCGGACGCGGAATCGTCCACGAACACCGGTTCCCCGCCCAGGAGTTGTTCCAGTACCGGACTGCCCGCCTCGATCTCCGTACCGAGGAGGTCCGCCGCGTCCTCGCCGGGCCCGGTCGCCGCCGCGACGATCTCCATACCGCCCGCCTCGGTCGGCTGCAGGACGATCCCGGCGCGTGCCTTCGCCAGGAGGCGGGCCTCGGCGGCGACCACCATCAGCGCGTCCGACGCCGTCTCGCCGTGCAGCAGGGCCGTGGTGACGGCGGCGGCTCCCTGGATCCACTCCTCGCGCAGCCGCGCAGTCTCGTACATCCGCGCGTTGCCGATCGCGATGCCGGCCTGCGCGGCGAGCACCCGCAGCAGCGACAGGTCCTCCGGGGTGAACGGCGTGCCGTCCGCCTTGTCCGTGAGGTAGAGGTTTCCAAAGACCTTCCGGTCCACCCGTACGGGTACGCCGACGAAGGACTTCATCTCCGGGTGTCCCGGCGGGAAGCCCGCCGACCGCACATCGGCCGCGATCTCCGGCACGAGGAGCGGGCGCCGGTCCTGCACCAGGATGCCGAGCAGTCCCGTGTGCCCGTCCGGGAGCCGGCCGATGAACTCCCTGGCCGCCTCGTCGAGGCCCGCCGTGTACAGCTCGGTGACCTTGGTGCCGTCGTCGTCGACGACACCGAGCGCCCCGTACCGCGCCCCGGTCAGCCCTACCGCCGAGGCCACGAGGTGCTGGAGGGTGCCGCGCAGCTCCAGGTCCGCGCCGACGGCGAGGACCGCGTCGAGCAGCAGGGGAAGGCCGGGGGCGGTGCGTTCCTCGTCGTGCATCGGGCTCCGGTTCCTTCTGCCGATTGCGGTACGTCACAGGGGCCCGGTCTCTGCCGATTGCGGTACGTCGCACGGGCCCGGCCTCAGCCCGACATCGGCTCCAGGGCCAGCGGCTGGATCTGCCCCTCCAGCATGGCCCCGAGGCCCAGCACCGCGCACACGTCGGGCCGCTCCGCGATCTGTACCGGCATGCCGGTCGCGTCCCGCAGCATCTGGTCAAGTCCTGGCAGCAGTGCGCTGCCGCCCACCATCATGATCCCGCTCTCCGCGAGGTCGGCGACCAGGTCGGGCGGGCAGGTCCGCAGGATCTTGCCGATGCCGTCGAGGACGGCGGTCAGCGGGGTGTGGATGGCGCGCTGCACGGCGGCGGTGTCCACGTGCACCGAGCGGGCCAGTCCTGTCGCCACGTCCCGGCCGTGGATCTCGGTGGACAGCGGGCCGCCCGCCGCGATCCCGTTGTTGCTCAGCGCCAGCTGGAGCGGGCGTACCGACTGCGAGGGCAGCATCAGCTCGTGCGCGTGCCGCAGGTGCTGCACGACGGCGTGGTCGATGGCGTTGCCGCCGACCGGGATCCGCTCGGCCGCCACGATCGAGCCGAGGGAGAGGACCGCGATCTGCGTGGTGGCCGCCCCGCACACCATGATCATGGAGGCGCACGGCTGCTCCACCGGCAGCCCGCAGCCGACCGCCGCCGCGATGAGGGTGTCCACCAGCTCCACCCGGCGCGCCCCGATCCCCACCATCGTCTCGATGGCCGCGCGCTGCGCGAGCGGGTCCGCGTCGTGCGGGGTGCAGGAGGCGGCCCGCAGGCCGGGCCTGCGGCGGAGCTGGCGGCGGAGTTTGTCACCGAGCAGGTGGCGGAGCATGCGCTGGGCCATCTCGATGTCGATGACGGTGCCGCCGGAGACGGGGCGGGCGACCCGGATGTAGTCGGGTGTGCGCCCGGTCATCTGCTCGGCGAACGCGCCGACCGCGATGAGC
This sequence comes from Streptomyces sp. NPDC048442, assembly GCF_040651475.1. Taxonomy (NCBI): domain Bacteria; kingdom Bacillati; phylum Actinomycetota; class Actinomycetes; order Kitasatosporales; family Streptomycetaceae; genus Streptomyces; species Streptomyces sp. NPDC048442. The sequence continues at coordinate 137,420 of NZ_JBEZKB010000001.1, read as the reverse complement.
GCCCCGGTCCTGGTGTTCACGGCGGCGCAGCTCGGCTCGTCGACCACGAGGCCGAGGCCCTTCACGAACACCCGGGTCCTGGCGGCACCCAGATCGACGGCGACATGGCAACGGCGCAACTGCTCAAGGCTGACGGTCATAGTCGCATCGTGCGGTCCGCCCGCCCCGGGCGCGCGCTGGGTGAGCCGCCCGGGGGAAGGAGCTGACACAGCGCCAGAACGTCAGTTTCCGTTACGGGAAGGGACCCTGACCGTCCGCCGGGGTGACGAGAACGCGGCCCGTCCGCCGGGGTGACGAGAACGCGGCCCGTCCGCCGGGGTTACGGCAACGGACCCTGACCGTCCGCCGGTGCGAGCCCCTGGAACAGCCCCCAGGTGAACTCCGCCACCCGCCCGGCCCCGCCCGGCAGCGTCACCGCCAGCCGCGCCCGCGTCGGCGCCGCCCCGTCCAGCATCCGTACGGGCCCGAAGGCCCGCGCCACCTCGTCCACCGTCGCCGACCACGGCACCAGGTCGTCCGCCGTCCGCAGTGCGGGCCCCGGCTCGCCCGGCGCCCGCACCAGCCACTCGTTCCAGGTGATCTTGTCGGGGCCGGTCAGCACCTCAAGCCGCAGCGTCGGCCACAGGGGCACCGGCCACAGCAGTGCCTCGCACTCCAGGTCGCCGACCTTGCGCCGTACGACCGCCTCCGGCGGGCCCAGCACCGACCGGTAGCGCTGCACGGCGTCGCGGGCCCTGGGCGAGCGCACCATGGCCTGCCAGCGCCGGTTGACCTCGCGCATTTCGGTCAGGCTCACCCCCATGGAGATCCGGGCGTCCTCCACCAGTCCCGGCTGGTGATCGGCCATCCGCCGCAGCAGCACCAGCTGGAAATCCGCAGGTCCGAGGAGATTTCCCGCCATGACACACCCCCACTTACTTGACAATCTCAAACATTGAGGAGCAAGGTTCATTCAGATCATAAAGTTGTTTTCTCGCTGTGGAGGCGTTCCCTCATGACCACTCTCCCCACCTCCGGCCGCGCCTGGCACCTCGTACGCCGCCCGAACGGCTGGCCGGTGCCGGAGGACTTCGCGCTGGTCGAGTCGCCGGTGACCGAGCCGGGCGCGGGCCGCATCCTGGTCCGCAACCTCCACCTGTCGGTCGACCCTTACATGCGCGGCCGCATGAACGACGTGAAGTCGTACATCCCGGCCTTCGAGCTGGACAAGCCGATGACCGGCGGCGCGGTCGGCGAGGTCATCGCCTCGAACGACGAGCGCTTCGCCGTCGGCGACCACGTCCTGCACGACCTGGGCTGGCGCGAGTACGCGGACCTGAAGGCCGACCACGCCACCAGGGTCTCCGCCGAGCTGGCCCCGCTCTCCACGTACCTCGGCGTCCTCGGCATGCCGGGTCTGACCGCGTACGCCGGTCTCTTCGAGGTGGCCTCCTTCAAGGAGGGCGACACCGTCTTCGTGTCCGGCGCGGCCGGTGCGGTCGGCAGCCAGGTCGGCCAGATGGCGAAGCTGCGCGGCGCCAAGCGCGTGATCGGCTCCGCGGGCAACGCCGACAAGATCAAGCTCCTCACCGAGGAGTACGGCTTCGACGCCGCGTTCAACTACAAGGACGAGGCGCCCGTCGCGCAGCAGCTGCGCGAAGCGGCCCCCGAGGGCATCGACGTCTACTTCGACAACGTCGGCGGCGAGCACCTGGAGGCGGCGATCTCGTCCCTCAACGTGCACGGCCGTGCCACCCTCTGCGGCGCCATCTCCGGCTACAACGAGACCGAGCCGGTCCCCGGCCCGCGCAACATGATGGCGATCATCGGCAAGCGGCTGCGTCTGACGGGCATCCTGGTCGGCGACCACGCCGCGCTCCAGCCGCAGTTCGTCGAAGAGGTCTCCGGCTGGATCCGCTCCGGCGAGCTCAAGTACAACGAGACCGTCGTCGAGGGCATCGAGCGCAACGTGGACGCGTTCCTGGGCATGCTGCGCGGCGAGAACACCGGAAAGATGATCGTCAGCCTCGGAAAGTAGCCGCAAGCGGCTCGAAGTGGCCGGAAGTGGCCGTAAATAGCCTGAAGTAGCCGGAAAGTAGCCCGTTCTGCTCAGCAAGTAAGCTCTCCCCACACCGTCACGGCGCGTGGGCGCGAGCCGTGGCGAACCAAGCAGGAGGATCTACTCGTATGTCCATCCAGAACATCGACGTCAAGTACACCGCCGTCGCCACCGCCGAGAACGGCCGTGACGGCCGCGTCGCCACCGACGACGGCAAGCTGGACGTAGTGGTCAACCCGCCGAAGGAGATGGGCGGCAGCGGTGCCGGCACCAACCCGGAGCAGCTCTTCGCCGCCGGTTACAGCGCCTGCTTCCAGGGTGCGCTCGGCGTCGTCGCCCGCAAGGAGAAGGCCGACATCACCGGCTCCACGGTGACCGCGAAGGTCGGCATAGGCTCCACCGAGGCCGGCGGCTTCGGCCTGGAGGTCGCCATCTCCGCGACCATTCCGAACGTGGACGAGGCCACCGCCAAGTCCCTGGTCGAGAAGGCCCACCAGGTCTGCCCGTACTCCAGCGCCACGCGCGGCAACATCAAGGTCGAGCTCTCCGTCGCCTGATGTCCTAGCGGTACGTACGAAGGGGGCCGCATCCGGCACGTTCCGGGTGCGGCCCCCTTCCGCGTGCGTCGTTACGCCGTCGCCGCCCGCACCAGCGCCCGCACCAGGTGTACGTTCTCGGGCGCGGCCCCGCCCGGGTAGGCGAACCGGCGCCGGTTGTAGCCGTACGCGATCCGCTGGCGCGGGTCGGCGAACGCCTGGGAGCCGGCCGCCCCGCTGTGCCCGATGGTCCCGTGCCCCAGCACCGGGTACTTCTCGGCGGACATGGCCCCGAAGCCCACCGCGAACACCGACCGGTTGCCGCCCACCAGGTCGATGCCGTCGGAGCGGATCTGCCCGAAGTCGGCGAGGGTCTCCGGGGTCAGCAGGGCACCCTGCTCCAGGCCGTCGCCGAGGATCGCGCGGTACATCCCGGCGAGCCCGCGCGCCGAGGCGACGCCGCCGAAGGACAACTGGCCATGGGCGCGCAGGGAGTACGAGTTCCCCGCCTCGACGATGTCGGTGGGCTTCTCGGCGTTGAGGTTGAAGGCGATGCCGCCCAGGGAGTGCGCGCTGCCCGGGTTGGCGGCGATCTCCGCCTGCTGGGCGGCGGTCGGGACCATCGGCAGGGTGTCGAGGACGCGCGGAATCTCCGAGTCCGGCAGTCCGACGAAGAAGTCCAGACCGTACGGGGCGCGGACGCGCTCCTCGTAGATCTCCTGGATCGTGCGCCCGGTGGTGCGCCGCACGACCTCACCGGCGAGCGCGCCGATGACGTACGCGTGGTAGCCGACGTTCGTCCCGGGTGTCCAGTACGGCCGCTGCCCGGCGAGGCGCTCCGCTATCGCCAGGTCGTCGGCGAGTTCCTCGGCGGTGAACCCGGCGTCCGCGCCGACCAGCCCCGCCCGGTGCGCGAGCAGCTCGCGCAGCGTCAGCCGGTCCTTGCCGTGCGCCCCGAACTCGGGCCAGTACGAAGCGACTTCACGGTCCAGGTCGAGTATCCCGTCCTGCACCAGCAGCGCCACCACCAGATAGGCGGCGCCCTTCGTCGACGAGTAGACCGGGGTCAGCGAGTCCGCCTCGATCTGCGGGCCGCCCCACAGGTCCACGACCAGCTCGCCGCGCACGTACGCGGCGAGCTGGGCGGAGTGGTCCGGCCCCTCGTCGGGGTTGTTGAGGGCGGCCGCGAACTCCTCGCGCACGTCCTCGTAGCCTGCGGCGACGGTCCCCTTGACTTCGATCCCGCTCATGCGGATCAACTCCCCGATGGTGGTGCTTGGTGCCTGTGCGCGCCTCTACGCGCCTGCACTTGCTTGCACTTGCTTGTACTTGCTTGCACGGGGATCAAGCGTCCGTCGCCGCGGGCTATTCCGAACCCGGCGGACTATTTCATCCGGCCGTTACGTACAGAGCGCGCGCGACCTGCGCGAACTCGCCCTTCGGGTGTGCCCGGAACAGCGGCTGCGTACCGAACAGCACGACGTCCGCACCCTGCGCCGAGGTCCCGCTGACGACGGAGGCCCGGCCCGCCGCGTCCTTCGGTCCGCCCTTGCCGTCCTCGCCCGCACGCCAGTGCCCGGACACGAGCGGACTGCCTTCGCCCGCCTTCGCGTACGACTGGTCGGCCCTGACTCCCTTTCCGAGGTCCGTGAACCACGTGGGGGAGAAGACGAAGGTGTGCGCGGGCGCCCCGGCGGTGACCGGGCTGCCCGACGAGTTGTCCACCTTCACGACGCCGTTCGCGTCGCCGTTGCCCTGGACGGCCTTGGCTGCGATGAGCCCCGCGTCCGCGTTGAGCTTGGCGCCGTCGCCGCCGAGCCCGACCAGCCCGTGCTCCTTGAGGAAGCCGTCGAGCCCCGCCTTCGCGGCCGGCTTGAGCTTTCCGTACTCCAAGTCGGCCGACACGTACAGCGTGTCCGCCTTCTTCCAGTCGAAGCCGGCGTTGAGCACGTCCGTCGACACGGGCGTCACGTCGAAGCCCATCTCGCGCAGCGCGAACAGCTCACCGGGGGAGACGGCGGCGGCCACCCGGGTGCGTCCGATCGGCGCGATGCCCTTCGTCCGGGTCGCATGGAACGCGACCCCGTACCGGTCCGCCAGCCGTACGGCCTTCCCGCGCGCCCCACCGGGGACGATCGCCGTCCCGTCGGCGGCCCGCCGCACCTTCACGCCGTCCGCGAGGAGGGAGTTGAGGGCGGTGATCTCCTTCGGGTCGTCGAGCCGCAGCTGCAGATCGCCCCACGGCGCGACGTACCCGGTCGCCGAAGCGGCGTGCACCGTACGGCCCGGAACGTCGACCTTTCCCGTCTTCACCTTGTCGACGGTCGCACCCCACAGCAGCCCGAGGCTCCACCCGGAGATGTCGTACATCGCGGAGACGTCCGCGCTGATGTCCCGCCCCTCCGCCAGGATCACGTTTGCGACGCCGCGCTTCGACTGCTTCATATCGACGACGTACGACCCGGCCGGATAGCTCTTCCCGCCGAGCCGGAAACCGCGCAGCGCCCGCTCCACCTTCACGTCATTGGCGACGAGATGGTCCACGAGCCGCGCGGCGGCAACGGCGGACCGCTGGCCGCTGCCACCCGCCGGAATCACATACGCACTGGGGAACTCGGTCGTGTAGACGTCCTCGGGCCCGATGCCCGGCACACCCGGCACGGTCTCCTCGGAGACCGGCACCTGCTTGGCCCCGGCGGCGCCGCGCCGGAACGTCTCGATCTGATCGGCGATGACGGAAGTGCGGTGTGTGGACGTGTAGTTGAGGGCCGCCTTGATGGCGGCACCCGCGACATCCGTGTTGATCGCCGACCGGCGGCGCAGTTCCGCCACCGGCTGTGAGTCGTATTCCTCGTTGTTGACCTGCAACGGGATCTCGATGGTGTGCGTGGCGACCGCGCCCTGGAAGGGCATGTACTGCGGGGTGAAGATGGGCGGCCAGTCGTCCCAGCCCTCCTTCTGGTCGCGGAAGGGAATGATCGCGGGCTCCACACCGTCCTTGGCCGGGGTGTACCCGAGCCCGTTGACGGCGGCCTCCATCCCCAGCGCATTCGCGTACGAATTCTTCAGAAACAGGTCGTACTCGTAATTCTCGCCGTGCGGCGGTGTGGTGGGCTCGATCAGCGTCCCGTTCACATACCCGTGCATGTCGAGCATCACGGCAGGCTGCTTGTCGATGGCGATCTGCCGGATCGCACGGGCCTCGGGCTGCGTGGCCGTGATGAAGTCCCGGTTGATGTCGAACCCGTTGGCGTTCGGCCGGGTCCCCGCTATTCGCCCATCGGGATTCGCCGTCACATTGATGTAGATCCGGTTCTGCGCCAGCAACTTGTCGGTCCGGGCGTCATTCGCCTTCGCCAGCTGCTCTATCAACTTCAGGGACGCGTCCGTCCCTTCCCACTCATTGCCGTGAATGTTGTTGTTGATGAAGACCGGCGTCTTGTACGTGTTCTTGATGCGCGGGTCCTTGGCCGCCGCGGCGGGCTCGTTCTCGATCCGCTCCCGCATCCGCTCCTGCTCACGCGACTGCTTCGCGCTCTCGGGCGCGGTCAGGGTGACCAGATACAGATCATGCCCACCGGCCGACTTCCCCGCGACCTCCACACTCACCCGATCCCCCAGCTTCTGCAGGGAGTTGAGCTTCGGGGCGATGGAGTGGTACGGGGTGAGCCCGAGCTTGATCGACTTGTCGGCGGGGTTGGGCGCGGGCACGGTGAGCGTGGTCCGGCGGGGGTATCCGGCATCCCCGTGCTGAAGCGGGGGCGCCGCGCTGTCGAGGGCACGGGCGGCGGAAGCGGCGGGGGCCTTGGCGGCTGCCCCGTCCTTCAACTCCTTGGCGGCCGAGCCGCCTTCACGGTGCTGCGGCCCGTCCCCCTTGCCCCCGGGTCCGGGCCGGGCGGCGGCCGGAGCCGGAGCGAGCAGAGCGGCACCGGCGAGTGCGGCGATGCCGACGAGAAGAGGTCTGGGTATGCGGTGTCGGGTGGGACCCATGCGAGGACGTACCTCCGGGGGGAGTGGGGCGGAAGATCGGTACGCAGGGGTCTACCGGGTCAACTCCGGTCGCACAAGGGGGTTGTTGGCGGCCCTCTCCGCGACCCTCGCTCGGCGGGCCGCTCCCCGGGGGCGTCTCCTCCCCGCGTACGACGGTGACTTCGGCCGCCAAAGGGCCGCGCGTACCTCTCTCGCCGCCGGTAAGGCCGCGCCCGCGCAGGCCCCCCAACCACCCACAGCGGTGGCGTGTCAGGATCGGTGGCGAGATCAACGGTCTGCGGGGTTGGCCCGCGTGGAGGGTGAGGGGGACGGGGGCGGGTCCGTGAGGGTGCCGCTTCCCTGGCTGCGTATGACGAATTGGCGTGCGTTGAGCGATGGTGAGGTGGTTGAACTCGCCAGCAGGTTGCGGTCGTTGGAGTGCACCTGGGAGTTGGGTGCCACTGCGAGTTCGAGGCGGTCGTCGGCCTTCACTCGGCGGGCGTTGATGATCTGGCCGCGATGGGACGTGCTCGACACCGGGTTGGAGCGGAACAGCCGTGAGGTGGCACGCCTCGCGCGTGCGCAGGAAGAGAAGATGGTCGAGCGCATCCAGCTGCGCCTGACCGACTACGACCACACGGGGCAGTGGGACCGGACCCTCGACGCGTTCGCCAGGATGGCCGCCGCGCTCTGCGAAGCCCTGGGCGAGCCGACGGATCGCAGGCCCGGCGCCCCCGCCGAGATCCACTGGGCCGGTGCCGACACCACCCTGCTCCTTGAGCACACCGGCAGCTCGGTGTACCTGGAGCTGGTGACCAACAAGCGGATGTCCCTCGACGAGGAACTCCGGCAGCTGGAAGAGAGCGAAGAGGAGGGGCGGCTGTGACGGGATGGGACGGCTTCGGCGAGGGGCTCGCCGAGCAACTGACCACGCTGGCCTCCGGATCGGTGCTTGTCATCCGAGAGAGGGGGGCGGCGGGCAGGTTCGCACAGTTCCTGCAGACCGACGCGACAGTGGAGGCCGAACTGGTCGGCGACCACCACCTCGACCCTTCCCTGCGTGCCGGAGAGTCCGGTTGCCGACTGATCACCGAGGCGGGCTGGCAGCCGCCCGAAGACACCGTCTACGGCCACAACTGGCAGGCCGAGCTGGGCTGGCCGTCACCCTCGGGCGCCTACCGCCGGCTGGCGGCGATGACGGTGACCGGGCTGCGCGACGCGCTGCGGATCACCGGCCCTGAGGCCCTGGTCTACGAAGCCTGGGGGCGCGGAAACCGCCCCCTGACCCTGCCCCTGCTGGGCCTCCCGAGCCTCTGAGCTTCCTGGGCTCCTGCGCCTCTGAGTCTCCTGCGCCTCTGAGTCTCCTGGGGCTCCTGCGCCTCCTGGCTCAGACCCCGCCGAACAGTGCGGCGAGCCCGCGCTCCAGGCCGGGGCCCAAGTCCTCCTGCCCGGCCGGCACGATCGCGTACGAGCGCAGCAGGAAGCGGCGCAGGGCGGCCGTGTCGAACTGCACCAGGGCCAGACCGTCCGGTGAATGCAGCTCCACCACGGTCTGCGCCCTGCCGCACGGCCAGATGTGCACGTCTCCGCCGCCGGACGGGGCCCGCAGCCCGGCATCCAGCAGCTCACGGGCGAACGTCCAGACCGCGGGAGTGCCGTCGAGCGAGACTTCGGCGGCGAAGACGGCGTGCACGGCCAGGGGGTCGTTCGCGTCGTAGCGCAGGACGACCGGCACGGCCGACTCGTACTGCTCCTGCTGCTCCGAGGTGATCAGGCGGGCACGGGTCGACTGGTCGAATGCGGCGACGGTCATGATCGGCTCCACTTCTGCGCGTTTCCTGTGCCCCTACGACCTCCGGCGACCGGTTCTGATTACGGCGATTCCGCGAGCACCTGATGTGACCTGCGCCACAGGGGTCCCCAAAGCGGACATTCACTACTTAAGCTTTCGAACTCATCCAATCCCTCGCAGTGGGACAGGAGTGTTCTGCCATGCCCGACGGCCCCGCCGCCGTGTCGACCACCGCTGTGTCGGCCGCCGCCTCGTACGCGCAGATCTACGAGGAGCAGCAGCCGCAGCTCGTCGCCTACGCGCGTTCGCTGACCGGCAATCCCTGGCTCGCCGAGGACCTGGTCGCCGAGGCGCACTTCCGCGTCTGGCGGCGACTGTCCGCCGGGCACTCCATCGACAACGTCCCGGCGTACCTCACGACCACGGTGCGCAACCTCGCCTCGACGGTCGGTAGCAGCACCCGGGAATCGCCGCAGGACCCGCAGGACGCCCAGGGGCCGTGGGGTGCCGAGCGCGGCGCCGCCACGGGTGCCGACCACGATCCCGGCACCCGGATCGCCTCGGTGGACCTGCTGGCGCGCGTCCTCGGACAGTTGCCCGAGCGGTGGGTGAAGGCGCTGTGGCTGGCCGAGGCGGAGGACCAGCCGCTGGAGGCGGTGGCCAGGGGAGTGGGCACCGGGCGCGGCGCCACGGCGGTGCTGCTGCACCGGGCGCGCGAGGGGATGCGGCAGGCATTCCTGCGGGCACACCCCGGAACGCCGACGGACCCGGCCTGCGAGGCGTACTGGGAGCGCATACCCGCGCATGTACGGGGTGTGGACTCCGCGCGTCAGTCGGACAAGCTCCAGCGGCATCTCGACGACTGCGCGGACTGCCGGGACCGGCTCACCGTCCTCATGCAGGCCAATACGCGGCTGCCCGCGCTGGTGGGACCGGCGCTGCTGATATTCGTGCTGGGCGGCGCGGCCAAGTTCCTGATGCCGGCGGCCGGTGGCGCTGCCGTCGCGTCGGCGTCGGCAGCGGCGGGCGGGCACGCGTCCGGTTCTGGGCCGCTGCATGCGGTACGCCACGTGCTGACCGGCGGCTCGAAGGCTTCCGCGACCTTGGCCGGTGCGGTGGCCGTATCGGTGGCCGGCGCCGCGGTCGCGGCCGGGCTGATGCTCAGCGGTACGGACGCGCCGGTGCCGCAGCAGCGTACGGCGACGGTGGAGAGCGCGGCGCCCGCACCCAGACCCGAACCCCCGGCCACCCGGCCGGAACCGGCAACGGAACCGGAACAGGGACCGGAACCGGTGACTGAGGGTGCGCCCCCGGCCGCGCCCCCGGCCCCGGCCCCGGAACAGCGCGACGAGCGGGCACCCGCATCCGTACCGGCCCAGCAGCCCCCACCGCAGACACCGGACGAACCCGATCCGGCCGCGCCCGCACCCATACCCGAGGCACCCGCACCGGCGGAGGCGAAGGAACCGGCCCCGGTACGACCGGAGGAGCCGAGCACGGAGCCGACCCCTGCCGAGCCGACCCCGGTGGAGCCGACTCCAGTCGAGCCGACCCCGGTGGAGCCGACTCCAGTCGAGCCGACCCCGGTGGAGCCCACTCCGGTCGAGCCGACCCCGGTGGAGCCGACTCCGGTCGAGCCGACCCCGGTGGAGCCGACTCCGGTCGAGCCGACCCCGGTGGAGCCGACTCCGGTCGAGCCGACCCCCGTGGAGCCGACCCCGGTGGAGCCCACTCCGGTCGAGCCGACCCCCGTGGAGCCGACCCCGGTGGAGCCCACTCCGGTCGAGCCGACCCCGGTGGAGCCCACTCCGGTCGAGCCGACCCCCGTCGAGCCGACCCCGGTGGAGCCGACCCCGGTGGAGCCGACCCCCGTGGAGCCCACTCCGGTGGAGCCCACTCCCGTCGAGCCGACCCCCGTCGAGCCGACCCCGGTCGAGCCCACTCCCGTCGAGCCGACCCCCGTTGACCCCACGCCCCCGCCCGAACCGGTCTGCCGGCCCTGGCTCGGTCCTGTCTGGGTCTGTCGTCTGCCCTGATTCCGCTGCGGAGCCGAACACGCCCTGTGCACCGGCCTGTTCCACGGATTCTTGCCGGTCCGGCCGGCCCCGGCTGCTGAGCGGCGCCAGGCCGGGCCCCGCCGAACAAGGTCGCCACCATGCCGAACGCCTGCTGGACACCGCCCTCCGCGAGTGACCGGGCCCGCAGGAAGAGCCGTGGGTGCGCCCCATAGAGTTGCGGCCATGAGCGATCTCGGGGTGGGTTTCAAGTACTTGGCCAAGGGCCAGCGGTGGATGGCGCAGCACGGCCGCAGCTACGGTCTTGGCCTGGTGCCCGGTCTCGTCACGCTCGTGCTGTACGCCGCCGCACTGTTCGGCCTCATCGCCTGGTCGGACGACTTCGTCGCGTGGGCGACCCCGTTCGCGGACGGGTGGGGCGAGACCTGGCTGACGATCTTCCGGGGCCTGCTGCGCGTCCTGCTCTTCGCGCTGGCACTGTTCCTCGCCGTGATCACCTTCACCGCGGTGACCCTGCTGGTGGGGCAGCCGTTCTACGAGGCGCTGTCGGAGCGCGTGGACAAGTCCCGCTCGCCCGACGGCACCGCCCCCGAGTCAGGCCTCCCGCTGGTGCGCGAGCTGTGGATCTCGGCCCGTGACAGCGTCCGCGTCCTGCTGCGCGTCCTGTTCTACGGGATCATCCTCTTCGCCTGCGGCTTCATTCCGGTGATCGGGCAGACCGTCGTGCCCGTCCTCGGCTTCTGCGTGTCCGGCTACTTCCTCACGGAGGAGCTGACTGCCGTCGCCCTCCAGCGCCGTGGCATCGAACTCAAGGAGCGCCTCGCCCTGTTGCGGAGCCGCCGTTCGCTGGTGCTCGGTTTCGGGGTGCCGCTGACCCTCGCCTACCTGGTGCCGTTCGTGGCGGTGTTCCTGATGCCGGGCGCGGTCGCCGGTGCGACGCTGATGGCCCGCGACCTGCTCGACGAGCCGTCCGTGGACGACGAGAGCGACGACGGCGCGCCGGTCATCGCAGGTCAGTAGGCAGGTCAGTAAGCATGTCGGTAGGCAGGCCGGTAGGCAGGCCGGTAGGCAGGTCGGTAAGCCGGTCGGTGAGGGGTACGTCGGCGAGCGCGAGGCCCGGCGTTTTCGCGTCGGCCCGCGCCAGCAACGTACCGTCGGGGCCCCACACCGCACTGCGTCCGCACGTGTCGTACGGGCCGGCCTGCCCGACGTGGTTCGCCAGGGCCACGTACAGGCCGAAGTCCTTCGCGAGGGCGGGGTAAACGGCGTCGATCTCGCGCTCGCCGTTGCCCCGCCCGTACAGCGAACTCGCCAGGTAGACCGTGCAGTTGTCGGCCGCGACGCGCTCCGCGATCTCCGGGAAGTGGTTGTCGAAGCAGGTGGCGAGGGCGAAGCGGACGCCGTCCAGCTCGAAGCGGCCGTCACCGGTGCCCGCGCGGAAGACCTCGTCCTCACCCGTGTGCAGGTGCTGCTTCGCGTACCGGGTCAGCAGCTCTCCGTCCGGCCCGTACACGTACGACATGAGCAGGCCGTCGGCCGCGCAGTTCACCACGGCTGCGGTCCCGGCCGTCCGGCAGGCGTCCCGTACCGGGTCCAGGCGCGGGTCGTCGGGGGCCGTCCACAGCGTGGGGTCGGCGGCCAGGGATGCCAGCTCGTAGCCGGGCAGGGCCAGTTCGGGGAAGGTGACGATCCGCGCTCCGGCCGCCCCCGCTTCCCCTACGAGATCCGCCAGGACGGCGGCGTTCCCCGTGACATCGGCGGGGCGGGACGTGAGCTGGGCGACGGCGATACGCATGGGATCACATTGTTCCAGCATCCGGAAAAGCCTTGATCGGCGGGGTGTTGGGGCGGACGATTCTCCTCATGACAGAAGTCCTCGCCGTCGCACTGATCACCGTCCTCGCCGTCATCAGCCCGGGTGCTGACTTCGCCATGGTCGTGCGCAACAGCTATCTGTACGGACGCACGACCGGCCTGCTCGGCGCCGCCGGAGTCGCGGCAGGAGTCCTCGTGCACGTCACGTACACCATGCTCGGCGTCGGTCTGCTGATCGCCTCGTCGACCGCCCTCTTCACGGCGATCAAGCTGCTCGGCGCGGCCTACCTCGTCTACATCGGGCTGCGCACCTTCTTCGCCCGCGCCGAACTCGCCGTCGACCTTGAGGACAAGCGGGAGCTGTCGCCGCTGGGGGCGATGCGGGCCGGCTTCCTCACCAACGTCCTCAACCCGAAGACGACCCTCTTCGTCGTGTCGACGTTCACGCAGGTCGTGGGCCCGGACACGGCGATCTGGCAGCAGGCGGGCTACGGCCTGTTCATGTCGGTGGCGCACTTCGGGTGGTTCGGCCTCGTCGCGCTCTTCTTCTCCGACAGCCGCCTGCGGAACGCGATGCTGCGCCGCCAGAAGGCGCTCAACCGGGGAATCGGGTCGGTGCTGGTGGGGCTGGGCGTGACACTGGGGTTCGCGCGCTGAGCCCACATGCAGGCTGAACCCCACCGGCCGGTGAGCCCCACCAGTCGCCTGAGCCCCACCAGTCGCCTAGCCCCACCAGCCGGTGGGTGGAGGCTACTCGGCCGTCGCCACCCTCAGGATCTCCCGGACCTGCGCGACGATGTCCGACCGGTTCTTCACGAACACCGGATCGGTGATCTCCGTGCTGTTCGTCTTGTCGAACTCCAGCACCGGCGTGTGCAGATGGCCGCCCGGGATCTTCAGGCCGAGCCGGTCGCGCAGCAGGGTCGCCCGGTAGGCGATCTCGTTGGAGAGGTAGTCGCCGCCGCCCCCGGACCGCGCCGCCGAGCCCGGCGTGGGCCCGTCCGGCCGCACCACGGGCCCGGTCCCGCCCGCCGGGATCTCCGTCACCGAGGTGTTGTCGTACACCGGGAACGGGCCCGTGCGCGCCGCGACGATGCGTGCGTACGGGAGGGACGTCCGCGTCCACTGGGGCTGCGAGGCGGGATCGGAGACGGGGACGGGCCCGGTCCGCCCGACGTTCAGGTTGTCGCCGAAGCCGCCCCGCCACGCCCCGTTGAACCGTTCGACGTCGAAGCGGCCCGCCCGGCCCTGGCTGATGGTAGTGAACAGGTCGACGTGGGGGAGGTGCGGGCGCAGTGCGCGCTCCACCTCGCCGGCGGCGAAGTCGTCCCAGCGGACCGGGAAGACGGCCGTCTCGATACGGGCGAGCCGTCCGTCGGCGGTACGGATCACGGTGCCGTCCAGTGCGAGGGCGGTGGCCCCCGACGGATTGCCTATCCGGATGTCGCGGTCCAGCGTGAACGGGTCGAAGCCCGTCACCAGCACCCGCTTCAGGCCCTTGGACCGGGCGTCGCGTTCGGCATCGCGTCCGGCGTCGCGTCCCGCGTCGTGTCCGGTGCTGTGTGCGGCGCCGGGCCCGGAGAAGCTGATGCTGTCCTGCCCCCGCGAGGACCGCTCCAGGCGTTCGACGAGGCGGTCCCTGTCCCGGTCGGAGAGCCTGAACTCCGGTGACCACGAGCGGAGTTCGCCGGTCATCGCCAGGCGCGCCCAGTACAGCGGGCGGTCGTCGCCCCGGCTCAGATCGCCGCGTGCGGGCCCCCGGCCCTGTGCCCGGTCCACCGCCCGCCGCCACAGCTTCGCCCCGTCCCCCGCGACGGCCCGCTCGGCCGCCCGGTAGGAACCGGCCCGCTGGAGCGTGCGGGCGAACTCCGGTGCCACCGCGTCGAATCCGCTGCGCCGCAGGATCTCCTGGGGCACGTCCCGGTCGAGGCGCTGCTCCTCGACGGTCGGGGCGCTCGCGGGGGCCACCGCGGCGACCGCGGGTCCGGCGTGCGCCGGGGTCTGGACGGCGAGGGTGGTCAGGGCGGTGGTGCAGGCGAGTGCGGAGAGCGTCAGGGCGGTGAACTTCCGCCGGGTACCTCGCGGGTGTGGGGATCGGCGCACGCCGGGTCCTTCCGTGGTCTCGGTTCCCGGGGTCGCCGGGCCGAAGGGCCCGCCCAGTATCGGAGCCGGGGCGGGGGTGGCGGAAGGGGTCATTGCGCCGAGTGTGCTGACAGGGGGGCCGTTACGGGTGCTGCTGCGGCTGCCGCAGCAGTGCCAGGAAGTCCCGGAACGCCCCGGGCATGTCCACCGACTCCGGGTCCAGCAGCCACTGGTACTGCAGCCCGTCCATCACCGCCACCAGCAGCACAGCCGCCTGTTCCGGGGTGAGCCCGCCCGGCAGTCGCTCCCCGAACTCGGCGCGCAGCGCCCCCGCCATGCCGCCGCGCACGGTCGCGTACCGGTGGGTGAAGAAGTCCCGGGCCGGGTGCCCGTCGGTGACACTCTCGCCGAGGAGGGCGGAGAAGGTCTGCACGAGGCCGGGGCGCATCGCGTTGTACTCGACCAGGGAGTCCATCAGGTCCAGCCGCCACGACCCGGGGCTGAGCGCCCCGCCCGTGTCCCACTGGTCGCGCTCCTCCAGCACGGCGACGAGCAGCGCCTCCTTGGTCGGGTAGTAGTGCAGCAGGCCCTGCTGGGTCAGGCCCACGCGCTCGGCGACCGAGGCCAGCGACGCCCCTCGGTAGCCGCGCTCGGCGATCACCTCGAAGGCGGCCCGCAGGATCTCCGCCCGCCGCTCCTCGCTCCTCGCCCTGGCCATGCCGCTTCCCCTTTCCCGGGTGATCTTGCGGTGATCTTGCTCTGTCAGGACGGTACGCCATGGCCAAATATAACGAAGAGATAACGAACCCTACCGAATTACAGGGAACCGGAGTAACTATGGGGCAACAGCAGATCTCAATGAGGAGGTACGGCCGTGGCAGGCGAGCCCACCACCCGGAACACCCGCGAGAACACGCGCACGAACAGCCGCGCGACCACCCCCGACGACCGGATCCGCGAGGACGTCGTCAGCGCCGCGCTCGGCAAGCTCGACCTCGACGCCAAGGCCCGCCTCCTGGCCGGCCGGGACATGTGGTCGCTTCCCGCACTCCCCGAGATCGGGCTCAAGTCGCTGGTCTTCTCCGACGGGCCGATCGGTGTCCGCGGCGTCCGCTGGACCGCCGACGACCCGTCGATCGCCCTCCCGTCCCCGACCGCGCTCGCCGCGACGTGGGACCCGGAGCTGGCCCGCCGGGCCGGCCGCCTCCTCGCCCAGGAGGCCCGCCGCAAGTCCGTGCACGTACTCCTCGCCCCGACCGTGAACCTGCACCGCTCGCCGCTCGGCGGCCGGCACTTCGAGGCGTACTCCGAGGACCCCTACCTCACCGGCCGGATCGGCTCCGGTTACGTGAACGGCGTCCAGGACGGCGGCGTCGGCACCACCGTCAAGCACTTCGTCGCCAACGACGCCGAGACCGACCGCTTCACCGTCAACAACGTCATCGCCCCGCGCCCGCTGCGCGAGCTCTATCTCGCCCCCTTCGAGGCGATCGTCGAGAACGCCCACCCGTGGGGCATCATGTGCGCCTACAACTCGGTCAACGGCACCACCATGTCGGAGCACCGCCACCTCCAGAACGAGGTGCTGCGCGCCGAGTGGGGCTTCGACGGCGCGATCGTCTCCGACTGGATGGCCGCCCGCTCCACCAAGGGCGACATCGAGGGCGGCCTCGACATCGCGATGCCGGGCCCGCAGACCGTGTACGGGGAGGCGCTCGCCGGGGCCGTCCGCGCGGGTGACGTCGAGGAGTCCGTGGTCGACGAGGCGGTACGCAACGTGCTGCGGCTCGCCGCCCGCGTCGGCATCCTGGACGGCGCCCCGGCGGTCGTCCCCGAGTCGGCTCTCCCCGCCACCGTCGACGGCCAGGCGGTCGCCCGCGAGGTGGCCCACCGCGGCTTCGTCCTCGTACGCAACGAGGGCGGGGCCCTGCCCATCGACCCGGCCCGCACCGGCACCGTGGCCCTCGTCGGAGCCGCCGCCCGCGACGCCCGCGTCCTCGGCGGCGGCTCCGCGACAGTCTTCCCGGAGCGCGTCGTCTCCCCGCTGGACGGCCTGCGCGAAGCCCTCCCCGCCGACGCCCTCACCTTCACGATCGGCGCCGACCCGAGCGACGAACTCGCCGTCGCCGACAAGGGATTCGAGCTGCGCGCGGTCTGCCGCGACGAGGCGGGCAACGTCGTCGGCGAGGGCTCCCTCCCGGGTGGCCAGGTCCAGTGGATCGGCGACGACCTCCCCGAGGGCGTCACCCACGAGAACCTGCACAGCATCGAGGTCACCGGCACCTTCACGCCGCGCGAGGACGGCGTACACGTCTTCGGCACGCGCGGCCTGGGGGCGTACACCCTCAAGGTCGCGGGCGAGACCCTCTTCGACGGCGTCCAGCGGATGAGCGAGGGCGCGGACCCCTTCGAGGCGTTCTTCGGTGCACCGCAGGAGCGTGGCCGGGCGACGCTGACCGGGGGCGAGCCGGTGCCGGTCTCCCTCACCCACACGCTCGCCAGGCACGCCGGTGCGCCGATCCAGGCCGTGATGTTCGCGCTCACCCACCTCGGCCCGCAGCGCGACGCGGACGAGCTGATCGCGGAGGCGGTGGAGGCGGCCCGTACGGCCGACACGGCGGTGGTCGTGGTCGCCACGACGGACCGCGTCGAGTCCGAGGGCTTCGACCGCAAGGACCTCGAACTCCCCGGCCGCCAGAACGACTTGGTGTACGCGGTGGCCGCCGTCAATCCCCGCACGGTCGTCGTCGTCAACTCCGGCTCGCCGGTGGAGATGCCGTGGCGCGAGGAGGTCGCGGCGGTGCTCCTCACCTGGTTCCCGGGGCAGGAGGGGGGTGCGGCGCTGGCCGATGTGCTGCTGGGGGCCGAGGAGCCGGGCGGCCGCCTCCCGACCACTTGGCCGGTGTCCTTCGCGGACGTGCCGGTGACGGACGTCGTGCCGACGGAAGGTGAACTCCCTTACGCGGAGGGCGTCTTCATCGGCTACCGGGCCTGGGAGAAGGCGGGCGTGGCTCCTGCGTACTCCTTCGGGCACGGTCTCGGCTACACCACGTGGGAGTACGAGTCGGTCACGGTGGACGGGGAGACGGCGACGGTCCGCGTGCGCAACGTGGGGACGCGGCGTGGTCGCGAGGTCGTGCAGGTGTACGTCGCCCCCGTCGCAGATACGGCCGAGCGGCCGGCGCGGTGGCTGGCGGGGTTCGCGAGTGTGACGGCTGCCGCGGGTGAGACGGCCGAGGTCGCTCTTGAACTGCCGCGCAGGGCGTTCGAGATCTGGGACGAGACGGCGGGGGAGTGGGCGCTGGTGGAGGGCTCGTACGAGGTGGAGGTGGGACGGTCGATCGCGGACCGGAGGGTGGCGGTGGCGGTGCGGAGGTAGGCCGGTCGAGGGGGGTGCGCTCCGCGTGGGGGCCGCCCCCTTGCCCACCCGTCCCGCCCCCGGGGGGCGGCCCCGCTGCCCAAGAGGGCTAGCGGGCTAAGGCGGCTCGGGGCTAAGGGGCAGGCATTTAGGGGCGCGGGGAACTGCGCGATCAGCCACGACGCACCCGCACGACGACCCACCGGCCCGCCCCTCCCCGCCCCGTCCACCCACCCGCCCCGCGCTAGCGGCCCCCCACCACCCCCCGATAAGCCATCTCCGCCAGCCGCCCCTGCCCGTCCCTGCTCGGGTGGAACCAGTCCCACTGGCTCAACTGTGTTCCGGTGAAGGCGTAGTTGAAGACCGCACCCCCGTCGAACCGGCACTTCGTGTCCTTCGCGCACACGTCCGCGAGGACGCGGTTGTACGCCACCACCCGCTCCCGCACCGTGTCCCGCCGCTTCACCGCCCGCTCGTCCATCGCGTCCGCGTCGCCGAGCATCGACTGGCAGATCCCCAGCTTCCACACCTGCTTGCCGAGCGGATTGTCCCGCCCCTGCGACCACAGCCTGAACAGGTCGGGCACGCTCGCCACGTACACCTGCGTCTTCGGCAGTTCGGCCCGCAGCGTCCGCAGCGCCGACTCGAACGAGGTGCGGAAGTCCGCGACGGGCGTCATGTCCCGCACCGAGCTGCGGCACGCGTCGTTCGCGCCGGTCATCACCGTGACGAGTTCCGGCCGGTGCGCCACGGCCTGTTCCATCTGCTGCGGCAGGCCGGCGATGCGCGACCCGGACACCGCCAGGTTCCAGCTCCGCTCCACCGCCCCCTGTGCGCCCAGGAGCCGCCGCGCCAGACTGTTCACCGCCGCGTCCGTGCCGGTCGCCCAGGACACCTCCGGGCAGTCCGCCAGTACCGAACACGCGTCGAACCCGCGTGTTATCGAATCACCGACGGCAACGAGCGAGGCCGGCGAACGGTCCCACGTGGGAGTGGGTTTCGGCGTCGGGCGTCCCGCGGCCTTGGTCGCGGACCCCGAAGGCCCCTCCGTACCGTCCGTACTTCCAAAGCAGCCGGCCGCCCCGCCGAGCAACAGCACTGCCAGCGCCGCGGCCCCCGCCCGCGAACGACGGCTGCGCCCCCACCCGTTCCGACTGCTGTCCCGCATGCTCTGCTTCCCTCCGAAAAGCCCGGAAACCCCGGTATTTCCCCGCTCTCGGACCGACAGTACGTCACACCCCGGCGCACGCCGCACGGTAGCTTTTCCCCACGGCGCCACCGCGGCAGGCAATGCGGCAGGCAAGGCAGCAGGCAATGCGGCAGCACGGCAGCGCCCCACCCCCGGTGCCCCGTTCCAGAGGTATCGGCAAATTACATGACGTCACATACTGTCCCTTTTCAGGAGATTCACTCCCGATGCTGTTTACTGTTGACAACCTCGGGAGCCGGCCAGGCGCGTCACCTCGACCGAATGGCCAGGGAGCACGAGGCCGCAGGTGTTGGCGAACCTCGACCCACACAGCAGGAGGTCCCGGTGACGACACGTGGAGTTCTCTACGTCCACTCCGCACCACGCGCGATGTGCCCCCACGTCGAATGGGCGGTGGGCTCCGTACTCGGTGTGCGCGTCGGTCTCGACTGGATCAGGCAGCCGGCCGCGCCCGGCACCTGGAGATCCGAATTCTCCTGGCAGGGCAAGGTGGGAACGGCCTCCAAGCTGGCCTCCGCCCTGCGCGGCTGGGACATGCTGCGCTTCGAAGTGACCGCGGAGCCCTGCCCCACGGCGGAGGGCGAGCGCTACAGCTCCACCCCGGCGCTCGGCATCTTCCACGCCGTGACCGGAATGCACGGCGACATCCTCGTCCCCGAGGACCGGCTGCGCGCGGCGCTCGCGCGCTCCGTACGCGGTGAGAGCGATCTGGAGGCGGAGGTCTCCAAGTTGCTCGGCAAGCCGTGGGACGACGAGCTCGAACCCTTCCGGTACGCGGGTGAAGGAGCCCCCGTGCGCTGGCTCCACCAGGTCGTCTAGGCAGGCTGCGGGGGCAGTCTTCTAGGGGCGCGGGGAACTGCGCGACCAGCCACGACGCACCCGCGCGTCAACACAAGCAGATGAGGCCCGCCTCCGGAAACCGGGGGCGGGCCTCATCTGCCGTACGAAAGATCAGACCGTCCGGAACGCCAGCACCACATTGTGGCCGCCGAAGCCGAACGAGTTGTTGATCGCCGCGATCGTCCCCTCCGCCGGAAGCGCACGCGGCTTGTCGCGAACGATGTCCGCCTCCGCCGCCTCCGGGTCGAGGTTGTCGACGTTGATGGTCGGCGGGGCCGTCCGGTGGTACAGGGCGAGGACGGTGGCGACCGTCTCGATGCCGCCCGCACCGCCCAGCAGGTGACCGGTCATG
Organism: Streptomyces sp. NPDC048442; assembly: GCF_040651475.1. Lineage (NCBI taxonomy): Bacteria > Bacillati > Actinomycetota > Actinomycetes > Kitasatosporales > Streptomycetaceae > Streptomyces > Streptomyces sp. NPDC048442. Next base: position 117,413 of record NZ_JBEZKB010000001.1, on the reverse strand, counting down.
GACTTGGTGGCGGAGACCGCAACGTGGTCCAGGTCGTCGCCCAGCACCTTGCGCAGCGCCTTGATCTCGGCGACGTCGCCCTGCGGGGTGGACGTCGCGTGCGCGTTGAGGTGCATGATCTCGGACGGGGCGAGGCCCGTCGCGTCCAGCAGCTGCTGGAGGGCGGCGGCGATGCCGCGGCCCGTCGGCTCCGGCTGCGCGATGTGGTGGGCGTCCGAGGACAGGCCCTGGCCGACGGCCTCGCAGTAGACCCTGGCGCCGCGTGCGGCGGCGTGCTCCGCGGACTCCAGGACGACGATGCCGGCGCCCTCGCCGAGGACGAAGCCGTCCCGGCCGGTGTCGTACGGACGCGAGGCCTTCTCGGGCTCGTCGTTGCTCTTCGACATCGCCATCATGTTGGCGAAGGCGGCGATCGGAAGAGGGTGGATGGTGGCTTCCGTACCACCGGCGATGACGACGTCCGCGCGGCCGGAGCGGATCATCTCGATCGCGTAGCCGACGGCCTCGGCACCCGAGGCGCACGCGCTGACCACGGAGTGCACGCCCGCCTGGGCGCCCATCTCCAGGCCGACGTTGGCCGAGGGGCCGTTCGGCATGAGCATGGGAACGGTGTGCGGGGAGACGCGGCGTACGCCCTTCTCCTTCAGCACGTCGTACTGGTCGAGCAGAGTGGTGATGCCGCCGATGCCGGAGGAGACGACCGCGCCGAGGCGCTCGGGGGTGATGTTCTCGTCCTCACCGGCCTTCGCGGTGAAACCGGCGTCGGCCCACGCCTCGCGGGCCGCGATGATCGCGAACTGCGCGGAGCGGTCCAGCTTGCGGGCGAGCGGGCGCGGCAGGACCTCGGACGGGTCCACCGCCGCCTGCGCGGCGATGCGCACGGGCAGCTCGGCGAAGCGCTCGCCCTCCAGGGGGCTGACGCCGGACCGGCCGGCCAGCAGACCTTCCCAGGTCGATGCGGCGTCGCCACCCAGCGGGGTTGTTGCGCCGATACCGGTGACGACCACGGTGCGATTGGTCGGGCTCACAGGAATTCTTTCTCCACGTGTAGAGGGGGAATTTTTCACGGCGCCACCGCCGGGTGGCGAGACAGCGCTACAGGCCTGGTCAGGCCTGGTGCTTCAGGATGTAGTTGGCGGCGTCGCCGACCGTCTTGAGGTTCTTGACGTCCTCGTCGGGGATCTTCACGTCGAAGCGCTCTTCAGCGGCGACGACGACCTCGACCATGGACAGCGAGTCGACGTCCAGGTCGTCGGTGAAGGACTTGTCCAGCTGGACGTCCTCCTGCGGGATGCCCGCGATCTCGTTGACGATCTCGGCGAGACCTTCGACGATCTGCTCCAGAGTGGCGGCCATGGTGGCGCTCCTTCGGTATGTGTGAATCAGAGGGTAAAGAGGTGCGGACGGTGTCGGTTATGAAGCGACACGTGCCCTAGGGGAGGGTAACGACCGTAGCGGCGTACACGAGACCCGCCCCGAAGCCGATGACGAGGGCGGTGTCCCCGCTCTTCGCCTGACCGGTCGCCAGGAGCCGCTCCATCGCGAGCGGGATCGAGGCGGCCGAGGTGTTGCCGGTGGTTTCGATGTCACGGGCGACCGTGACGTGCTCCGGCAGCTTGAGAGTCTTCACCATCGAGTCGATGATCCGCATGTTGGCCTGGTGCGGAATGAAGACGTCCAGGTCGTCGGCGGAGATCCCGGCCGCGTCCAGCGCCTGCTGGGCGACCTTCGCCATCTCGAAGACGGCCCAGCGGAACACCGCCTGGCCCTCCTGCGTAATGGCCGGGAACTTGATCTCACCGGCGCTGTCCAGCGGCAGCTCGGAGACGTCGCCGACGTGGAACCTGTCCCAGGAGACCGTCTGCTTGATCGTCTCGGACTTGTCGCCCTCGGAACCCCACACGGTCGGGCCGATGTGCGGCTCCTGGGAGGGGCCCACGACGACCGCGCCCGCACCGTCACCGAACAGGAAGGCCGTCGCGCGGTCCTCCAGGTCGGTCAGGTCACTGAGCCGCTCCACGCCGATGACCAGCACGTACTCGGCAGAACCCTCGACGACCATGCCCTTGGCGAGGGTCAGGCCGTAGCCGAAGCCCGCGCACCCTGCGGAGATGTCGAAGGCGGCCGGCCGGCCCGCGCCGATCTTGTGCGCGATCTCCGTCGCGACGGCCGGGGTCTGCTTGAAGTGCGAGACGGTGGAGACGATGACTGCGCCGATCTGCTCGGGAGAGATCCCGGCGTCGGCGATCGCCTTCCCCGAGGCCTCGATCGACATCATCGCCACGGACTCCTCGTCGGAGGCCCAGTGGCGGGTGGCGATGCCGGAGCGCGAGCGGATCCACTCGTCGGACGAGTCGATCTTTTCGAGGATCACCTCGTTGGGCACGACCCGGGTGGGACGGTAGCCGCCGACACCGAGGATGCGTGCGTACGGAGCGCCCTTGCTGGGCTTGATCTTCGACATGCTGCTCGCTCCTTACGCGCCCGCGTGCTCGGCGAGGAGCGCGCGGGCCGCGTCGAGGTCGTCGGGGGTCTTGAGCGCGAGGGTCTTGACGCCCGGCATGGCGCGCTTGGCCAGCCCGACCAGCGTGCCGCCGGGGCAGACCTCGATCATCGCGGTCGCACCCAGCTCCTGGAAGGTCTCCATGCACAGGTCCCAGCGGACCGGGTTGGAGACCTGGCTGACCAGGCGCGAGACGACCTCGGCGCCGGCGGTGACCTGCTTGCCGTCGGCGTTCGAGACGTACGTCAGGGTGGGGTCGGAGACCTCCAGCTCCTGGGCGGCCTTGCCGAGTTCGGTGACCGCGGGGGCCATGTGCGAGGTGTGGAACGCACCCGCGACCTTCAGGGTCACGACGCGGCGCACCCCCTCCGGCTTGTCGGCCTCCAGTGCGGCGATCTGCTCGGCGGTGCCGGCGGCGACGATCTGGCCGGCGCCGTTCACGTTCGCCGGAGTCAGGCCGAGCCGCTCCAGGTGCGGGATCGTCACTTCGGGGTCGCCGCCGAGCAGGGCGGCCATGCCCGTCTCGGTGACGGCGGCGGCCTCCGCCATGCCGAGTCCACGCGTCCGTACGAAACGGAGCGCGGCCTCCTCGGCCAGTACGCCCGCGAACGCGGCGGCGGTGATCTCACCGACGCTGTGCCCGGCGACGGCGCCGGCGGAGGAGATGTCGCCGAGCGCGGACGCCGAGAGCAGACCGGCGGCGACCAGCAGCGGCTGGGCGACGGCGGTGTCACGGATGGCGTCGGCGTCGGCCTTCGTGCCGTAGTGGGCAAGGTCGAGCCCGATGGCGTCGGACCAGGCCGCGATGCGGTCGGCCGCACCGGGAAGGTCGAGCCAGGGAGTCAGGAAGCCGGGCGTCTGAGCGCCTTGGCCGGGAGCGACGAGTACGAGCACCCTCACACTCTCTCTTGTGGGCGGCGTCTTCTGCCCGTGGGGACTGGGACGAAGAACCGACGGGGGAATTGTTTGTATCCAACAAAAGTCTAGGACGGCGAGTCGCCGTCGGCCAGACGCCCCAGGATCAGGGCGATACGAAGTGTGAAGGCCGACCGGACGTCGGAGGGTGACCAGCCGGTGACGTCTGTCACACGTCGCAGCCGGTAGCGCACGGTATTGGGGTGCACGAAGAGCATCCGCGCCGCCCCTTCGAGACTGGACGCCTGCTCCAGATACACGCTCAGTGTCTCCAGGAGCGCCGACCCGGCCTCCTCCAGCGGTCTGTAGATCTCCTCCACCAACTGGTCCCTGGCAGCAGGGTCGGAGGCGATCGCCCGCTCCGGCAGCAGATCGTCCGCCAGAACGGGCCGCGGGGCGTCCTGCCAGGCGGTGCACGCCTTGAGCCCGGCGGCCGCCGCCTGCGCGGACTTCGTCGCCGCGAGGAGGTCCGGCACGATCGGTCCCGCGACCACGGGCCCGGCCGCGTAAGGGCCGATCAGCGCCTTCGCGACGTGCAGCGGATTGTCGTTGCCGCCCGCGATGACGACCAGACGCGAACCGAGCACCCCGGTCAGCACCTGCAGCTTCGCGTGCCGGGCGGCCCGCCGGATCGCCTCCACCGTCAGCTCGGAGTCGCCGTCGGGGGCGGTGCCCAGGACCACACAGACGTGCTCCGGCGAATTCCAGCCGAGGGCGGCGGCCCGGGACACGGCCCCCTCGTCGGCCTCGCCGGACAGCACGGCGTTCACGACGAGCGATTCGAGACGGGCGTCCCAGGCCCCGCGTGCCTCCGCCGCCTGCGCGTACACCTGGGCGGTCGCGAAGGCGATCTCCCGCGCGTAGACGAGCAGCGCCTCCCGCAGCACCGACTCGTCGCCGGGGGCGGCGACCTCCTCGATCGCCGACTCCATGACCTCGATCGTCGTACGCACCATCTCGACGGTCTGCCGCAGGGTGATCGCCCGCGTCAGCTCGCGCGGCGCGGTCCCGAAGACGTCCGTCGAAATCGCCTGCGGGGTCTCCGGATGCCGGAACCACTCGGTGAACGCCGCGATACCCGCCTGGGCGACCAGACCGATCCACGACCGGTTCTCGGGCGGCATCGCCCGGTACCAGGGCAGCGTCGCGTCCATCCGCGCGATGGCGCTCGCGGCGAGACTGCCGGCGGAGCGCTCCAGACGCTTGAGAGTCGCGGAGTGCGGGTGGGAGGAGTGCGGGTGGGGAGAGGGCACTACGGACTCGGGCTGCTGCTCGGGCTGCTGGTCTGGATCGGGTCGGGGCACGGGGACAAGACTGCCTTATCCGGCGGCCGGCCCCATGTGCCGGGGCTACCGTGGTCCCCGTGATCTCCATGCGACGCTCCGCGGACCGCTACCGCGGCGGTGACCAGGCCACCGGCATCGAGTCCCTGCACGCCTTCTCCTTCGGCCACTTCTACGACCCGGACAACCTCCGCTTCGGGCCCTTCCTGGCCTGCAACGAGGAGCGCCTCGCCCCCGGCGCGGGCTTCGACGAGCACCCGCACAGCCACACCGAGATCGTCACCTGGGTGGTCGAGGGCGAGTTGACGCACCTCGACTCCGCGGGTCACGCCACGGTCGTACGCCCCGGAGACGTCCAGCACCTGAGCGCGGCGGACGGGGTGCGGCACGTCGAGCGCAACGCGGGGGACGTGCCGCTCGTCTTCGTCCAGATGTGGCTGGCCCCGCTCGCCCCGGGCGGCGACCCCGCGTACGAGCTGGTACGACGGATCGACGACGCCACCCCGTACGAAGTGCCGGCGGCCGGTGCGGTGCTCCGGGTGCGACGGCTGGCGGCGGGCGAGCGGGCGGCGCTGCCGGAGACCTCGTACGTCCATGTCGTACGAGGCCAACTGGCCTGCGGCGGCGAGGAGTTGGGGCCGGGGGACTCGGTGCGGACGGGCGGGGAGGCGGGCCTGGAGCTTGCCGCCTGCGCGCCGTCGGAGGTGCTGGTGTGGGAGATCCTCGGGGGCCGGTAGCCAGGTGGCCGGCAGCCGGCTGACCAGTAGCCGGTTGGCCGGCGGCAGGGCGGCTAGTAGCCGGAGCCGGCGGGCTCCTCGGCGTTGCGCCACAGCGTGAGGTCCAGGGTGACGTAGTCGCTGGGGTCGGAGGCGGAGGACCTGCCGCGGAAGGTGACCAGGCCGATGTGGCCCGACTCCGTGTGCACGCAGATCTGCGAACCGGAGGAGACCTGGCTGATCGTGAGGCGCTCGGTGAAGCGGGTCTCGTTGCGGCAGGTCTGCAGGGAACCCTTCTGGGAGTTGTTCAGCAGGGAGATCTTCTCGCCGTGGCTGCCCAGGTAGCGCTCCGAGCTCCAGTAGTAGAAGTCCGAGTCGTCCTCGTAGGCGGCGTCGCTGGAGCTGATCGGCTTGGGCGGGGAGTCGGAGAACCGGAGGTAGTAGTTCTTCGTCAGGTTCACGCCCTTGTACGTGACGGGCTTGGGGTCGGGGCGGGACTTGCTGTTGCTGCCGGCGGAACCCGAGGCCGAGGCACTGCTGCGCCGGTCCTTCTTGGCGGCGTCGGTCGCCAGGTTGGCGAGGTACGCGGCGCAGCCGCCGACGGGGAGCAGGACCGCCGCGATGACGATGAGCGCGATGGCCCCGCCGCCCATCTTCTTCTTGGGCGGGGGCTGCGGCGCCCAGCCGGGCTGGGGCTGCATCGGGTAGGGCGCGGCGTGCAGGCTGTGCGGCGGGGGCGCGGTGGGGTGCTGGCCGGGGTACGTACCGGGGTAGGTGGGTCCGCCCGGCTGCGGGGCCTGGTTCTGCGCCGGGTACGAGCCGGGGTACGGGGGCGGGGTGTGCGCGGCCGCGGCCGTCGGGTGGTGGGCGAGGCCGGGCGGGGCCGGGGGAGCGGCGGGGGCCGCCGGAGCCGCAGCCGGAGGCGTCGCTTGTGACGCGGCCACAGGGGTACGGAGATCACCGGGGGCGGTCGGCGCGCTCGCCGCGGACGACGGCGACCCGTCGGGGCTCTCGGCCTTCGCCGACATCGACGTCAGCATCTGAGCCGAGGCCCTCGTCCGCATCTCGATGTCCTCTGACATCCGCTCCGGCAGCCAACTCCCGCGCTGACTCAGCGGAGTTGAGGACGCGGCCCGGCACAGCTCGATGATCTCGGCGGGCTCAGGGCGCTGCGCCGGGTCCTTCGCGAGACACCGCGCCAGGAACCCCAATTCCTCCGGCAGCCCGGTCAGATCGGGCTCCTCGTGCACGATCCGGTACAGCACGGCGTGCGAATTGCCCTCCCCGTACGCCGTGTTGCCGAGCGCCGCGTACACACCCACCTGCCCCAGCGCGAAGATGTCCGACGCCGGGCCGACCTCCTTGCCCGCCGCCTGCTCCGGCGACATGAACGCGGGGGTGCCGATCGTGACCCCGGTCCCCGTCAGCGCGGTCGCGTCAGCGGCCCGCGCGATCCCGAAGTCGATGACCCGGGGCCCGTCGGAAGCCAGCAGTACGTTCGCGGGCTTCAGGTCCCGGTGCACGATGCCCGCACTGTGGATGACCTTCAGCGCCTCCGCCATCCCGGCGAGCAGCCGCAGCACCGTCGCCGCCGGGAACTTCCCGTGCTCGGACACGGCCACGGCGAGCGAGGGCCCGGGAACGTACGCCGTAGCCAGCCAGGGCCGGCCGCCCTCGGTGTCGAAGTCGATGACGGGCGCGGTGTACAGCCCCTGCACCCGCTGCGCCGCCTGCACCTCCAGCCGGAACCGCTGGCGGAACCCGGGGTCCTCGCCCAGCTCCGGCCGGATCACCTTGACGGCGATCGGATGGCCGCCGGGCGTGTACGACAGGTACACCTGCCCCATCCCACCGGCCCCGAGCCGTGCCGCGATGCGGTAACTCGCCACCGTGCGGGGGTCGTTGTCCTCCAGCGGGTGGAACTGTCCGCCTGTCGCCGTACCCTCGTGCATCTTCTTTCCCACCCGTTGGACTGTGCGCCGGTTGTCGGGTGGGAGGGTATCCGAATCGTCGGCGGACGACGCCCACGAAGACACCTCGTGAGGTGCGGCCCGGTGACCGGCGCGGCCCGTGCCGTCGCGGACCGGGACCGCGTGGGCGAATCCGTCTGCCACCTCGACGCAGTCGCCGCCCGTGTTTCCGCTGCAACGCTGGGCGGAGGGCCAGGGGTCTCAGGGGGTGGGCGGTGGGGGTGAGTTCGTGGGTTCTGCGCCGTAGCACCGGGAGGCGACGACGACCTGGATCTCCGACCCGTACTCGCCGTCGGGCGGCCTGGTGAACAGGCGCAGGTCTGCGGACACCTGGCCGTCGCCGGAGTCGGCGATGATCTGGGGCGCGTTGGCCTGGCTGCCGTCCCGGCCGTCCTTGACGATTTTCCAGTTGTTTGCCGGTAGCTGCTTGCGCAGCCGGTCCATGGATTCCTTGAGTTGCTCTTCCGGTGCACCCCAGAAGAGCCAAGTGTGTTCCAAACGGAACGCGGGAGCATCGGCCGGATAGTCCGAGCAGGGCAGGCGCATCGGATAGGTCCGTTTCGTCTGGCCTTTCAGGCCGATGAACTTGAAGAGCTCGTTCGACGCGCCGGTGACACGCTTCTCCACGTCGGCTTCCGGGCGTACCGGGGCGGGGGTCTTCTCAGCGCTCACCTTCGAGCATCCTCCCAGAATCAGAGCTGTCGCGAGTGTGGCCGTCGTTGCTTTGAGAGCCCTATTCAACTCTCGTCCTCTCGTACTGCCCCGTGATGACATACGCCTGTTGTTCCAGGGAAAGAGATTTCTCGTCCCAGAACGCACTGTGGTCCTTCGCATCCGAGGTGAGTACGTTCGAGCCGAACGCGGGGTCGGTGGGAATGGTCCAGTTGTCGCCGAGCCCGGCAAACCATCTGCCACCCTCTCGGACGGCAGTGTCGTTGCCCTCCCCGCCCATAGCCCACATGTGGCCTGGTGGGATGCCCAGGTCTCCGGCGCGGTCAGCCTGCATTCCGGGGCTTCCTGCAACCAGTACGTCGTCGACGGGCAGCGGGCCGTCCGGCCAGCCGCCGGACTTGGCGGCGTCGCCGATCACGGTGGTTCCGTAGCTGTGTCCGATGAGCGTGCTGTGACCGGCGTCTCCTGTGGACTCCATGTGTGCGGCCCGATTGCCGTCGAGGAAATCCCTGAGGACGGGGCCGCCATCGGCTGCCCTGTCGTCGAACATGGCTTCCGGAAGAGTGTCGCCCTTCTCGCCCGGAATTGCCGAACGTGGGGCGTCGTAGTCGAACCACGTAATGGTGGAGACGTTGCTGGAGCGGGTCACGCCGTCGCTTTTCACCCAGAGCCTTTCCCCCCGTTCCAGATCACCGGAGATGCCCTCCAGTCTCGTTCCCGTTCCCGGCACGTACACCGCGGTGTGGTCGGCCGTGTCCGGGTTTCCGTTGGCCAGGATGACCCTTCCGTCGCCGCCCTTCCCCTCGGCGTCAAAGCCCAGCAGGTATGCCTCGGGAAGTCCTCTCTCGCCGGTCCGTGAGAAGCGGTCCTGGATCGTGTTCATGCCGTCGATCCGACCCTTGAGGACGTTCCGCTGCTTGTCCCACTCGGTCCACTGGGGAGTCGTCACGAAGGCGCCGGGCACGGTCCGGCCCGTCATCGGGTTGAGGTAGGGGCTGTAGCGGTCGGGCTCCTTGGCCATCCAGGCGTCGAGACGCTGCTGGGTCGCGCCCTGGGCTTGTGCCAGAACCATGCGGTTCGCCTCGTCGCGGGCGTCGGCGGGGAGGCCGTTGAGCGCGCCGATGGCTGCGGGCTGCATGGCGAGGAGGGTGGACTTCTCCTCGGCTGAAAGCTCCTTCCACCATTGGGCGTTGTCATTGGCCGAACCCTCCTTGGGGATCGCGTCGAGGGTCGCGAGGTAGGAGCCGGCGGCGCCGCGTACGCCGTCCGTGTCCGAGGTGACGTCGCGCCAGTCCCGGTCCGAGACGGTCAGGTCGTCGTCGGCCTTCAGCGCGCGGAGCTTCGGGGCCCACTTCTCGTCGGCTGCCGTCGCCTCCTCCAGTGCGGCCACGACCCGGCTGGCGATCGCCTGGGCCGGACCGTAGAGGGGGTTCGGATCGAATCTGGCCGCCTGGTCGAAAATCGCCTGCGCGGACGAGGAGGTGGCGCCGCGCGCGGTACCGCCCTCCACGGTCTTTCCGTCCGTCTTGCCGGGACCCGCGGGGTAGTTGACCGATCCGTCGGGATTGATGGTGAGCTTGTCGGCGCGGGCGTCCGCGACCGCCGCTTCCAGCTTCCGCTTCGCGGACCCGATGTCGTACGCGAAACCCATGAGTGCGGTGTACAGGACACCGCACTCGGTCTGGGTGTAGTGGAAGTCCTTGACCAGTTCGCCGAGTTCACCCCGGGCGGCTTCGAGGGCCTTGCCTTTCAGGTCCCTGTTCATACCCGTGCCGACCACGTTGGTGAGGTGGTCCTTCGCCGCCTGGGCCATCTGTCCCGCTGTCCGGTATCCGTCCGCGGCCTGCTCGAACTCCGTTGGCTTCACTGCCGTGAGCGTGGCGTAGGGAGCCGTACACCTCGCGCTGTGCGGCGGTGAGGCAGCCGGGGTCGGTGGTGAGCCCAGCCTGGCCCTGGCGGAGCTTGGTGAGGGCGGAGCCGATGCTGGCGCGAAGGGAACCGACGCCCTCGCTGGCGGTGAGCCAGGCCTGCTTGCTGGACTTGAGGTCGGCCTGTTGGCCCCCTGACGTCGGACCGTCGGGGCTGCGGCCCGCCGATTCCGATTTGAGTTGTTCCCATTCGTCCCAGGCCATCTGCCCTGCCTCCCGATACAGGTCACACCGGCATGCGCCGCCGATTGGCAATAGCAACGATCTTAGGAGGAGGCATCTCTGGGTTCCTGAGTATGCGTACTCAGACGGAGCGCGCCTCCGTGAGTACCGCGTTGATGTAGGGCGGCCAGGCCTCCGCCGCCCACGGGCCGAAGGCGCGGTCCGTGAGGGCCACGACGGCGAGGCCCGCGTCGGGGTCGACCATTAGGAACGTACCGGACTGGCCGAAGTGGCCGAAGGTGCGTGGGGAGGCCGAACTGCCCGTCCAGTGGGGGGACTTGGAGTCGCGGATCTCGAAGCCGAGGCCCCAGTCGTTGGGGTTCTGGTGGCCGAAGCCGGGGAGGACGCCCTTGGTGCCGGGGTAGTGCACGGTGAGGGTGGCCTCGGCGACCGTACGGGGGTCGAGGAGGCGCGGGGCCTGGAGTTCGGCGGCGAAGCGGGCGAGGTCGTCGACCGTGGAGACGCCGTCCCTGGCGGGGGAGCCGTCCATGGTGGTGGCGGCCATGCCGAGGGGGTCGAGGACCGCCTGGCGGAGGTATTCGCCGAAGGGGATCTCGGTGGCCTTGGCGATGTGGTCGCCGAGCGCGTCGAAACCGGCGTTGGAGTACAGGCGGCGGGTGCCCGGCTCGGAGGTGACGCGGGGCTCGTCGTAGGCGAGGCCGCTGGTGTGGGCGAGCAGGTGGCGGACCGTGGAGCCGGGGGGCCCGGCGGGTTCGTCGAGCTCGATCGCGCCCTCTTCGTACGCCACCAGGGCCGCGTAGGCGCCGAGGGGCTTGGAGACGGAGGCGAGGGGGAAGCGGTGCGCCGTCGCGCCGTGCGAGGCGAGGACGGTGCCGTCCGCCCGTACGACGGCTGTGGCGGCCGTGGGCACCGGCCAGGACTCGATCATCGTCACGCTCTGCATGCCCACGAGCGTAACCGGGCACCCGCCCCCGACACGGGGCGGGCCGGTGGGCCGTCGCGCGGGTGCGTCGTGGCTGCTCGCGCCCACGCGGCGGGGCCGCCTCCGGGTCAGGCGAGTCAGGCCCGGAGGAATTGCTGCCAGGATCCCCTTGCTTCGAGTGCACTCCAAGGTCTTAGCGTGGAGTCCATGACGGTGATCGACAGCAGTCCCGTACGGATACCGGCCGATTCGGACCACCCGCCGCTCTCTTTGCTCACCTGCGGCCCCGGCGGCGGGCATCCCCTGCCCGAGGGCCGTGACCATTACACGATCAGCGAGGTGGCCCAGGTCACCGGGCTCACCGCGCACACCCTGCGCTGGTACGAGCGGATCGGCCTGATGCCGCACGTCGACCGCTCGCACACCGGTCAACGCCGGTTCCGCAACCGCGACCTGGACTGGCTCGCCCTCGTCGGCAAGCTGCGGCTGACCGGGATGCCGGTCGCCGACATGGTGCGGTACGCGGAGCTGGTGCGCGAGGGCGAGCACACCTTCGAGGCCCGGCAGGAGCTGCTGGAGGAGACCCGGCGCGCCGTACGGGCGCGGATCGAGGAGCTCCGGGACACCCTCGCCGTACTCGACTACAAGATCGACGTCTATGCGGATGCCCGCCGGGCGTCGGAGAGGTTCTGAAGACCACATGAGCAACACGGATCGCATTGCCACCACCCGTCTCGGCGCGGACGGCCCCGAGGTCGGCATCCAGGGCCTCGGCTGCATGGGCATGAGCTTCGCGTACGGGCCGACCGACGCCGGCGAGGCGCGGGCCACCCTGGAGCGGGCGCTGGAGCTGGGCGTCACCCTGTACGACACGGCGGACGCCTACGCGGACGGCGAGAACGAGAAGTTCCTCGCACCGTTCGTCGCCGCGCACCGGGACGAGATCACCATCGCCACGAAGTTCGCGCTGGCCATCGACCCGGACGACAACACGAAGCGGTTCATCAGCAACGACCCCGACTACATTCGCACGTGCATCGACGACAGCCTGCGCCGTCTCGGCGTCGACGTCATCGACGTCTACTACATGCACCGGCGCGACCTGAACATCCCGATCGAGGAGACCGTCGGCGTCATGGCCGAGCTGGTCGCGGCGGGCAAGGTCAAGCAGCTCGGGCTGAGCGAGGTGACCGGCAGCGAGCTGCGGGCCGCCCACGCCGTGCACCCGATCGCGGCCGTGCAGTCGGAGTGGTCACTGTTCAGCCGGGACATCGAGGCGGGCGTCGTACCGGCGGTCGCCGAGGTGGGCGCGACCCTCGTCGCGTACTCGCCGCTCGGCCGCGGCTTCCTCACCGGAGCCTTCGCCAGCGCCGAGAAGGACCTCGGCGAGGACGACTTCCGCCGCCACCAGCCCCGCTTCAACGGCGCCAACGCCGAGACGAACGGCGCGCTGCTCGACCCCGTGCGCGAGATCGCCCGCGCCCGCGGCATCACACCGGGCCAGGTCGCACTGGCCTGGGTGCAGCAGCAGGCGCAGGTGCACGGGCTGTCGGTGGTCCCGATCCCGGGGACCCGCAGGCGCACCCGCGTCGAGGAGAACACCTCCGCGACCCGACTGGTCCTCGGCGCCGACGAGCTGGCGCTGCTCGATCCGATCGCCGGGCAGGTCTCGGGCGGGCGGTACGCGGACATGAGGTTCACGTCGGCCGGCCGGGAGTAGGCAGGCTCACGGGGCTCACGCCAGCCCCAGCGCGAAGACGGTGAAGCCCGCCGCGAGCAGTCCCGCGACTGTCCGGCGGGCCTTCGTCGTGTTCAGCCCCTTGCCCGTCGGGTGTTCAAAGACCCGTGCGTGCTTCCCGATCACGACCAGCAGCACCGCGAACAGCGGCAGCCACGCGATCCGCGCCGCGAGCCAGCCCAGCGTGTCGGGGGCGGAGGTCAGGCCGGGGATCGTACCGAGGTACGAGCCGGGGACGGCGGCGGCGAGCATCGCCGTCTGGTGCCAGCACAGGATCGTCATCGCGGAGAGGTTGATGACGACGACGGGCGCCCAGAGCGCCGGGTGCCGCAGGACCCGGGCGATGCGGTCGCGGAGCAGGACCGCCGCACCGCTCTGCGCGGCGGCCAGGGCGAGGACGAGCAGCGACGGCGGGTGCGAGTTGGTGCGGCCCTGACCGGGGACGCCGACCATCGACGCCGGGTAGTGGAAGGCGAGCAGGAGCGCGGCGAAGAGCGCGGTGCCGCCCGCGAGGAGGACGTAAGCGGTCTTCCTGCTCACCCTCTTCTCGCCCCAGGCGACGCCGAGTTGGTACGCGAAGAGCCAGCCGGGCAGCAGGTTGAGGAGGCTCAGCCAGGAGGGCACGGCATCGGCGTACGGGCCGTACCGGAGGAAGTCGACGACGGCGACGGAGCCGATCAGCGGGGCCGCGGACCAGGCGCCCATGCGGCGGGCGACGCGGATGCACAGCGGGGTGAGGGCGGTGATCGCCGCGTACACGCCGACGAACCACAGGGGCTGCACCACCAGTTTCGCGCCGGTGCGCAGGGTGGCTTCGGGCACCCCGAGGCCGTACAGAAAGGGGATCATCAGTGCCCAGACGGCGGTCACCCCGAGAACGGGCCGCCCCAGCCGCACCAGCCGGCTCTTCAGCCACTCGGCGCTCGACCCCTTGCGCTTGTTGTACGAGAGGACGGAGGCGTAGCCGCCGACCAGGAAGAAGATGCCCAGCATCTGGAGGATCCAGCTGGCGGGGGCGAGACCGGTGAAGGAGGAGAGGGGGCTGGCGTTGTGCAGCGACCCGACGTCGGCGTCCACGGTGAACCCACCGAGCAGCCAGTGCCCGGTGGGCACGGCGAGCAGCGCGAGGGCCCGCAGCCCGTCGATGGCACGGTCACGGTGGGCGGGGGTACGGGCGTCGACTTTGGCGGCGAGGGCGGCGAGGCTCATCGGGGTTCCTTCGGTGGGAGGTATTCAGCCCGTCCGGCGTGTGAGGACGCGCGGACGCAGTCCGTGCACAGCCCCGCGGCGAGCGCCACGCGGCGGAGCCGCAAAGTGTCACAGCGGGAAGGGGCGGGGAGGGGCAGGCGCCGCAGGCAACCCGCACCACCCACCGCCCCGCGCCCTACTCACCCGCCCCACCGCCTCCGCCAGGAATCCGCCCCTCCGCTATCGCCGCGAACGCGCGAAGCGAGTCCGTTCCCGGCGCGAAGTACCCGGTGTGCCCCTGCGCCGACGCCGCCGGAATCTGCCGCGCCCCGAACTCTGCCGCCGCCGGATCCGCCCCGTGCCCCACCCCCAGCACCTGCACGTTCGGCACGCTGTCGATCCAGTCGGTGGGGTCCTTCGCCGCCCACACCCGCGCCCCGGTCCGCAGTTCGCCCGCGCTGTCCACCCGCATTCCGGGCGAGGCGAACGCCACGATGTCGGCGGCGTCCAGCCGGGGTGCGGCGATCCCGCAGACCACCGACCCGTAGCTGTGGCAGAACACGGCGGGGTCGTTCGCACCGACCGCGTCGAGCCCGTCGGCGAACCGGGTCAGCCGCTCGGCCCCCGCCTCGGCGAGAGAGCCGGTGGCGGCGTCGATGCCGACGCCGACGGGCGTGGTGTAGCCGACCCAGGCCACAACCGCCGTGTCACCGTCGCCAACCGCCGTGTCACCGTGGCCAACCGCCGTGTCACCGTGGCCTGTTGCCGTACGCAGGCTCCTGGCCATCCCGGCCGGAGTGCCGTACGGATCCTTCGCCCGGTCGTACGTCGCGGCGTCCATGTCCGACCCGGGAACGACCACCGCCACATGCTTCGACCGGGTCAAGTCCCCGTACACCTCGGCTACTTGGCCCCGCCCCCGCGGATCGAAGGCGAGGATCTGCTTCCCGGGGGCGAGCAGCCTGGCGAACCGGCCGTCGGCGGCGATGCCCGCCCGGTTGGCGGCGTACCGCAGCTCGACGGGTGCACCGTCCAGGTTGCCGACCACGAGCGGATGACGGCGTACGAGATCACGCCGCTCCCGCTCACCCAACCCGCGGAAGAACGCGGCCACTTGGTGCGGAGTGGCGGCGACCGGGTCGATCAGCCCCTCGCTCCGCCAGGCGGCGGTGCCCGGCGGCGGCCCGGTGACGGCGGTCTGCGAGTCGGCGGAGACCCACCCGGCGGTGCCCCCGATCATGGCCGTCACGGCGGCGACGGCCGCCAGGGTCCTCCTGAACCGGTGCATGTCCCCGCCCTCTCCATTGCGCTCCGCCGCGCTTCACGGCGTACGTCCTGATGCAGTGGAAGGTAGAAAGAGGACGCCCTCCCGGGCGTCACACCACGGGGCCAACTCCTGCGTGATACCGCAGTACTGGAGGATTTCCGCAGGTGGGAGGGTGGTGCTGGCACCCGTACCGGGAGTACGGGAAGCTCCCCCGAGCGGCGGAGAAGCCCTGGCCGCAGGGCTGACGCGGCGGCGCCGCCCACGGTGCGAACGTGGCGGCATGACCGACATCACACACGGAGTTGTGACCGGCGCCACACCTGGGGCCGGCCCCGGAAGCCGAGAGTCGCTGTTGCTTCGGCGGCTGTTGCTCTGCTGGGCCGCAGTGCACGCGGCGTTCGCCGCCGGATGTTACGCCGCCGGGGCCCCGCTCTTCGGAATCGGACCGCACCCGGCACCCGCGGCGCTGAACTGGCTCGCCGTCGCCGTGGCGGCATGCGCCGCAGGGGCGGCCCTCGCCGCTGCCGGGCCCGTCGCGCGGCGGGTGCTGTGGGTCCTCGCCGCACTGTCCCTGGTGTCCGGCTTCAGCCTGCTGATGGACGTGATCGCCCTGCTGACCGGCGCCCTCCCCGACAGCCTGCCCGCCACCGCGCACCACACCCTCGGACTGCTCGGCGCGCTGATACTGGCCGCCAACGCCCGTACAGCAAAGGGGAGTTCAGTGAAATCGGTGACCGGGCAGGAGCGTCCGTCCCGCCGAGTGCGCCTCGCCGCCCGGGCGGGAGTGATCGCCTTCCTCCCGTACGCGGTCATGAAGACGATCTGGGCCACCGGCGGAACCTTCGCCGGAGTTTCCGGCGCGGAGGTGCTGGCTGCCTCCCGCCGCAACGGGGCCTCCGAGCTGTGGCTCGCCCTGGAGGCCCGGGGCCTCGACCCGACCGCCCTGCTCGCCGCGCTCGGCTGTCTTCTGCTGTTCGCGCTGGTACGGCCGTGGGGCGAGGTCTTCCCCCGCTGGATCCCGTTCCTCGCGGGCCGGCCGGTGCCGCGCCTGCTGCTGCTCACTCCGGCGGTGATCGGTGCCGCGACCCTGCTCCCGTACGGTCTGCTCGGCGGTGGGTATCTGGTCCTGGCCTCGTTCGGCGCGGTGGAGCTCACGGCGGGCGACTTCGGTCCCGGTGCGGACGCCCTGCTGGTCGGCTGGATGGGGCTGGCGGGCTTCACCGTCTACGGCGCCGCCCTCGCCGTCGCCACCCGCTCGTACTGGCGCCGCACCCGCCGCCGTCACCGCGCCGTCGCTCCGTGACCCTCAGCCCGCGTCGCCCGGTGACACCAGCCCCGACTCGTACGCGAAGATCACCGCCTGGGCGCGGTCCCGCAGGTCCAGCTTGGTCAGCACCCGCCCGATATGGGTCTTCACCGTCTGTTCGGCCAGGATCAGATGGCTCGCGATCTCCTGGTTGGACAGCCCGCGCGCGATCAGCTCCAGGACCTCGGTCTCGCGCGGGGTCAGGCCCTTCAGCCGCAGGCCCGGGTTCCGGCGCGGGGTGGGGCGCTGCGCGGCGAAGTCCGCGATCAGGCGGCGCGTCACGGAGGGGGCGAGCAGGGCCTCCCCGGCCGCCACCACCCGTACCGCCGCGATCAGATCGGCCGGCGGGGCGTCCTTCAGCAGGAACCCGGACGCACCCGCGCGCAGCGCCTCGTACACGTAGTCGTCGACGTCGAAGGTGGTCAGCATCAGCACCTTCGGCAGGTGCACCAGCCCCGTCGGCGGGTTGAGGATCTCGCGCGCGGCGGCCAGCCCGTCCATCTCCGGCATCCGCACGTCCATCAGTACGACGTCCGGGTGCGTGGACCGGCTGACCTCCACCCCCTGCCGTCCGTCCGGCGCCTCGCCCACCACGTCGATGTCGGCCTGCGCCGAGAGCAGCGCGGCGAATCCGGCCCGCACCATGGCCTGGTCGTCGACGATGATCACACGAATGGTCATGGGTCGGGGGAGTCCTTCTCTGTGGAGTTCTTGGACGGCATCTGTGCCGCGGCCGGTTCTGTGCCCGGCGTCAGCGGCAGCCGTGCCGCGACCCGGAAGCCGCCGTCCGGCAGCGGCCCGGTGTCGAGCGTGCCGCCGGTCAACCGTACGCGCTCGCGCATTCCGACCAGCCCGTGCCCGCCGGCCCCCTTCGCCTCCACCCTCGAAGTCGGCTCGGGGGCGGGCCCGTTGACGATCAGCACCAGCAGGTCCAGGTCCTCGGCCCGCACCGACACCCGCGTCACCGCCCCCGGTGCGTGCCGCACCACATTGGCCAGGGCCTCCTGCACGATCCGGTACGCCGACAGGTCCACCGCCTGCGCAACCGCCAACGCACCGGGCCCCGTGCCCAGTTCGCGCGCCATCGACAGCTCGGCCGGCACCCCGGCCCGTACGGTCGCCTCCACCAGCTGCTGCACCTTGTCCAGACCGGGCTGCGGCGCCCGCTCGCCCTCGGTGCCCTCGCTGCGCAGCACCACCAGCAGCCGCCGCATCTCCGTCAGCGACTCCCGCGCGCTCGCCGCGATCGAGGCGAACTCCTCCTGAGCCTCCGCAGGGAGCCCGCCGATCCGGTACGGGGCCGAATCGGCCTGCACCGTGATCATCGACATGTGGTGCGCGACCACATCGTGCAACTCCCGTGCGATGCGCGTCCGTTCCTCCAGGAGCGTCCGGTGCGCGCGTTCCGCCTCGCTGATGGTCTCCTGCTCCACCAGCTTGCGCTGCACCTCGCCGCGCTCCTGGAGCACTCTGCCGATGACCAGCACGATCGCGCTCAGCACGATGGTCAGCAGATTGGTGCCGTCGCTGGCCTCCGGGTGGAGCTGCCCGAGGCCGATCCCCGTCAGCGCGACGAACAGCCACACGCCGAGCAGCGTCTGCCGGCGCTCCCGCAGCGCCAGCGCGAACAGCAGGAAGAGGGTGCCGACGATCGTGGGCGCGGGCCAGGGCCAGATGGACCTGACCATATTGTCCGGCTCGACGAAGAGGAAGAGGCTGCTGAGGGCCCCGGAGGGGAGGACGATCCAGCACGCCTGGAGCGGCCGGTGCCCCATCATCAGCAGCGGCAGCACCTGTAGGGAGGCGAGCGCCCCCGCGGTGGGGGGGATCACCAGGTAGTCGTCCGCCAGCACGGTGATCGTGACCGGGAGGAGCACACTCACCACCGCGAGGACCACCGCGTAGGGCAGCAGCCGCTGCCAGCGCTTCGGGGCATCCGCGAGCAGCGGGGTCGGCGGGTGCGAGGGGTGGGTGACGGCGTGCAGCAGCCCGTACAGATGGCGCGCGGCGGCGCTGAACAGGCCGTCGACGACCGGACCGGAGGCGGCCGTGCCCGTGGTGGGCCCGGACGAGGGTCTCGGAGGGACGGTGGGGCGCGGGGGAGGAGACGGAGTCGGTTCTCTCATGGCTCCCTCAGCGTAGGCAGCACACCCGTTTTCCCACGTCATACCGTGGTTCGGAGCTCGCTCTCATACCGTGGTACGACGACCGCGCCTCCCTTGGTACGACGACCGCGCCCACGGTGCGGGCGCTACAGCTCCGCGAGCAGCTCCGCCTTCTTCGCGCGGAACTCGTCGTCCGTGACCAGCCCCGCCTGGTGCAGCTCCCCGAGGTGGCGGATCCGCTCCGCGATGTCCGCCGGGTCGCGCCGCCCCGCGCCCACCGCGGAGGCCGACACCCGGTCCCGGTCGGTGACCGCCGCAGGAACCGCGCTGCGTACCGCCGCCAGCACCGCGGCCGCGAACGGCAGCGACTCGTGCACCGGCCCGTACCCCAGCCCGAACACCACCGCCGCCGGATCCTGGTCCGCGGGCCCCGGTGCCCGCTGCGCCCCGCCGTCGGCCGCCCCGTCGCGCCGCAGCAGCCGCAGATGACCGTCGAAGAAGTCGGGGGAACGCCACTCGACACCGCTCAGCGAGGCCACCGGAAAGCTCTGGTCGCCCACTTTCCACTTCGCCGACGAGGCGCCCGTCCAGAACCACCGGAAGGTCACGTCGGTGCCGTCGAAGCCGGCCTTCCCGTCGTACGCCTTGAACTGCAGCGACCCCTCGGGCGCCGCCACCAGGTACCGCTCCGCCGGTTCGACCGCACCGGCAGCCCCTGACGCCTTGCGCACCTGCTGGCGCAGCTCGTCCCCGTAGTACTCCGCGAGCACCTCGCGCTCCGCGGGCAGCACCAGCCGGTACGGGTCGCAGCCGTCCTTGAGCTGCCCCGCGGCGGCGTCCATCAGCGGATCCGCACCCGGTCTCGGCACCGCGTGCAGCACCACCGTGCCCCGCTTGCCAGGGGTCAGCGTCACGTCGGCCAGCGCCTCGTGCGGAATGCGCCGCTCACCGAGCGCCGAGAGCAGCTTCGGCGTACGTATCCCCCGTTCGAAGCGGATGAGCACGGAGTCGCTGTCGAACTCCCAGGTGGCATGAATTCCGGCCAGCACATCACCCATGCGGCTCATCGTATGCGGCACCCGCCCACACGTCGCCCCTCGACGGACATCCCGATTTCGGTACTTCTACGCGCGTCGGACACCTCAGACATCCCCACTGGCCCCGCCGGAGCCGTCGCCGTCGACCCCGTTGCGGCAGGCGTTCCCGCCGCTCGCGCAGCTCAGCCCCGCGTACGAGCCGACGCCGATCCGGGCGAAATTGCCGACGCTCTCGGTGCCGGGTTCGAAGTATCCGGTGTGCCCGACGGAGTCCGCCGCCGACAGCACCCGTGCCCCGAACTCCGGCGACACCGGGTCGGCGCCGTGGCCGAGCCCGCCGACCTCCAGGTACGGCACGCTCTGGATCCAGTCGTCGGCGTCCCGCATCGCCCACACCCGGGCCCGCGCCCCCAGGTCCGCGGCGGTGTCCGCCCGCATGCCGGGGCTTCCCGCCACCGCTATGTCGGTGACCCGCTCGGGCAGCTTGGAGGCCGCGATCCCGCAGACCACAGAGCCGTAGCTGTGGCAGAACAGCGTCACCGGTACGGACGAGGCGCCGGGCAGCGCCTCGGTCAGCGCGATCAGCCGGCGCGCTCCCGCCTTGGCGGGCACCCCGACCATCGCGTCCATGCCGAGCCCGACCGGAGCGGTGTAGTCCGCCCAGGCGATGACGGCGACCCGGCGGCTCGGGGCGGCCTTGCGCTCCGCCTCGTACAGCGAGGTCGCCATCCCGACGGGCGAGGAGTAGCGGCGGTAGGTCCGCTCGAAGTTCACGATGTTGGTGTCGACGCCCGGTACGACGACCGAGACGCGCTCGGCCCGCTCCAGGTCGCCGAAGACCTCGGCGGCCCGTCCGCCGCCGTCCGGGTCGAAGGACAGGATCTGCCGGTCGTCGCGCAGCAGTGCCGCGAACCGGTGCATCCGCCGGTCGGCGTCCTGCTGTCCGGACTTGGAGAGCCGGACGTCATGCATCCGCTTCTCCTCGACGGTCTTCGCCTCGGTCAGCGACCGCCGGTTGGCGGCGAACCGCAGGGAGACGGGGGCACCGTTCAGGTTGCCCACGACCTGCGGGTACTTCTGGACCAGACGGCTCTGCTGGCCGGCCGAGAGACCGCCGAAGAAGCGGGCCACCTGCTGTGGCGGGCCCAGCGGGTCGGGCAGCGGGCGGCCGTCGAACCGGCCGTGCTGCCAGGCGGCAAAGGCCTCCTTCAGGGACACGTCGTCGTCGCGCTGGTGGTGGAGGGCGGTCCAGCCGGTGATCGCGAGCATCACGAACACCACGGCCAGGGCAAGGAGTGCCCGCCACGCGGTCAAGGTGGGGGAGGAGTCGAAGGAAGTCACTGCGGGACAGCCTAGGAGAACGACAGCGCCCCGTGTCTATTCCGTGACGTGGATCACGTTTCGATAAAGGTGTGGAGGTCAGGCTGTGTATGCGGCTGTCGTACGCCCCGGAGTTCCGGGCGCCGCGGCCCCGGATCGGCCCGAAGCCCCGGGCGCCGCAACACCGGTACGCCCCGAAGTCCCGGGCGCCGGGGGCTGCTCGGGGCCCCGCCAGTTCCCGGCGAGCGCCGGCCCCAGGTGGTCCAGGCAGCGGGCGGTCATCTCCCGGATCGCCTCCAGGCTGGCGTCCTCCCGCTGGCCCCACATCCGGCCGGTGAGCCGCATCACCCCGCCGAACGCGGCCACGATGATCCGCGGCCGGAGGTCCTCGTTCACATCGAGCCCCTCCCGCTCGGCGATGACCGTGGCGATCGCGTCCTCCAGCTCGGTGGAGCGCCGCAGATGGACCGCGAGCAGCGCCGGCGTCGACTCGATCATCTGGTAGGTGCGCATGTGCAGCTCGATCGGCACGACGGCCTCGATCGCCTCGCCCAGGGAGTCCCACGCTCCGGTCACAGCGTTGCGCAGGGCGGTGAGCGGATTCTCGTCGGCGGGCCGGGCGCGGATCGCCTCCAGGAAGCGGGCCTCCACCATCGACACGACGGTGAAGGCGACCTCCTCCTTGGAGGCGAAGTAGCGGAAGAAGGTGCGCTGCGAGACCTCGACGGCGTCCGCGATCTCGTCGACGGTCGTCCGCTCGTACCCCTGCGAGGTGAACAGTTCGAGCGCGACGCGCAGCAGCGAGTCCCGGGTGCGCCGCTTCTTGCGCTCGCGCAGACCGCACACCCGCGACCCGATAGGGCCTGCCGCATCCCGCTGGTCCGCCATCGCCTCGGTCCCGTTTCTCTGATTTGCCCTGCTCAGCTTACCTGTGAGCTACGTGACAGTTACCGGCTTGTGAATTGGTTCGTCAACTGTCAGTGGCTGACACTAATCTGGAATCATGACTGCACAGACCATGCTGGACAAGGTGCCCCCGGGCCCCGACCCCGTACCGCAACAGGCCAAGGGGCTTCGCGGCCACCCCTGGCTGACGCTCTTCTCCGTGGCCATCGGCGTGATGATGGTCGCCCTCGACGGCACGATCGTCGCCATCGCCAACCCCGCCATCCAGCACGACCTCAAGGCGTCGCTCGCCGACGTCCAGTGGATCACCAACGGCTATCTGCTCGCGCTCGCCGTCGCGCTGATCACCGCGGGAAAGCTCGGTGACCGCTTCGGCCACCGGCAGACCTTCCTGATAGGCATCGCGGGCTTCGCCGCCGCGTCCGCCGCCATCGGCTTCTCCAAGGAGATCGGCCTGGTCATCGCGTTCCGCGTGCTCCAGGGCCTGTTCGGCGCACTGCTCATGCCGGCCGCGCTCGGCCTGCTGCGTGCCACCTTCCCGGCCGAGAAGCTGAACATGGCGATCGGCATCTGGGGCATGGTCATCGGCGCCTCCACCGCGGGCGGCCCGATCGTCGGCGGTCTGCTCGTCGAGCACGTCTCCTGGCAGTCCGTCTTCTTCATCAACGTGCCGGTCGGCGTCATCGCGCTGGTCTTCGGCCTGGTCGTGCTGCGCGACCACCGCGCCGAGAACGCCCCGCGCTCCTTCGACATCCCCGGCATCCTGCTGCTCTCGGGCGCGATGGGCGCACTCATCTACGGCCTCATCAAGGCCGGTGAGTCCTGGGGCTGGGGCGGCACCAACACCTGGCTGTGCGTGGGCGGTTCGCTCGTCCTGTTCGCACTCTTCGCCTTCTGGGAGACCAAGGCGAAGGAGCCGCTGATTCCGCTGGCCATGTTCCGCTCCGTACCGCTGTCGGCCGGTGTGGTCCTCATGGTGCTGATGGCGTTCGCGTTCATGGGCGGCCTCTTCTTCGTGACGTTCTACCTCCAGGGCGTGCACGGCCTGAGCCCGGTCGACAGCGGTCTGCACCTGCTGCCGCTGACCGGCATGATGATCGTCGCCTCGCCCGTGGCGGGCCTGCTGATCACCAAGTTCGGGCCGCGGGTGCCGCTGGTCGGCGGCATGGTGTGCACCGCGATCGCGATGTTCGGCATGTCCCAGCTGAGCGTCGGTACGGGCACCCTGACCATGTCGCTCTGGTTCGGCATGCTCGGCATGGGCCTCGCGCCCGTCATGGTCGGCGCCACCGAGGTCATCGTCGGCAACGCCCCGCTGGAGCTCTCCGGTGTGGCGGGCGGCCTCCAGCAGGCCGGCATGCAGGTCGGCGGCGCGCTCGGCACGGCCGTACTCGGCGCCGTGATGTCCTCGCGCGTCAACGCCGAGTTCGCGGGCAACTGGAAGGAAGCGGGCATTCCGACGCCGCCCTCGCCGCAGCTGGAGCAGGCGGCCGAGTTCGGCATCGTCCCGAAGGAACTGGCCGAGGCGCCCGGCATGACGCCGGACATCTTCAAGGTCATCTCGGGCGTCATCCATGACACGTTCGTGTCGGGCATGGGATTCGCCTTCTCCATAGCCGGCGGTGTCGCCGTCGTCGCCGCACTCGTCGCCTTCTTCACCAAGCGCGGTGCGAACGCGGACGCGGCGGGCGGCGGCGTCCACATCTGACGCCCCGGGAGCACGCCGACCGCACGTCAACGGCACGTCAACCGCACGTCAACCGCACGCGCGGACGCGTCAATTCCGCGCCCGTACAGCCCCGCCGGAATGGTTCCGGCGGGGCTGTCGCCTATCCGGGTGATCCGCTCCGAGGCCTCTTCCACGCCATCGTTTCTGCAGGTCAGAGTGCATGCACTTGATCCGCACGAACCGGGGGGACCCCATGAAGCTGATCCGTACGACCGCACTCGCCGCGACTCTGACCGCGACCGCGCTGACCGCCACCGCCCTGCTGCCGCAGGCCGCTCATGCGGGGGTACAGCTCGGCAGCTGCGCCGCCGGTGAGCTCTGCCTCTGGCAGAAGCCCGACTTCAAGGGCAAGCGGTACGCCCACGAGCTGGCCGGCACCGACATCGAGAGCTGTGTCGCGCTGCCGCCGGGCACCGACGCCCAGTCCCTCGCCAACCGCACCGGCCGCCCGGTCACCACGTACCAGTCGGCCGAGTGCGCGGAGACGGGCGAGTTCGACACCTACCCGGGCAAGGGCAGCTGGGTGCCCCAGTCCCCTTACCGGGTACGGGCGTTCAAGGTGTGGGAGAGCTGAGGCCCGCCCCCGGACCCTGCTGCGGAACGGCCGGCGACGCCTCCGGGCCCAGCCGGCCGACCTCCGCCCGCAGCTCCTTGACCTCCCTCGTGAGCGCTTCGAGGAGCGCGGTCTGCCGGCGCTCCTCGACGTCGTCCCGCTCGAACCGGGAGATGAACCAGGCCGCGATGTTCGCCGTCACCACACCGAGCAGCGCGATCCCCGACAGCATCAGCCCGACCGCGAGGACCCGGCCGAGGCCGGTGGTCGGCGAGTGGTCCCCGTACCCCACGGTCGTCATGGTCGTGAAGGACCACCACACCGCGTCGCCCAGCGTCTTGATGTTCCCGCCCGGCGCGTCCCGCTCGACCTCCAGCACTGCCAGCGAGCCGAACATCAGCAGCCCCACCACCGCGCCGCCCACATAGGCGGTCAGCGTGATCTGCGGCGCCATCCGCGCCCGCCGCCCCACGAGCAGCAGCGTCGACACCAGCCGAAGCAGCCTCAGCGGCCTGGCCAGCGGCAGCAGCACGGCCAGGAGGTCCAGCGGATGGCTCCGTACGAACAGCCACTTCGCCGGGGCCAGCGCCAGCCGCACCACGTAGTCCAGCGCGAACGCGCCCCACACCATCCACTCGGTCCACGCGCAGGCCCGGTGCACCCCGCTCGGGGCGTCCGGGGCCACGATCGGCACGGTGTACGCGACGGCGAAGGCGAGCGCCAGGGCCAGCAGCGGATTCTGGGTCCGCCGCTCCCACCGGACCTGGGTGGTCTGTTGCTTCATGCCCGGCATCGTAAGGCGCATCCGCGCCTGCGCGGGACGCACGAAGGCGGCGGGAACCCGGGGGTTCCCGCCGCCTTCACCGAGGGCCGGACGTTACGCGTCGCCGCCCGCGGCACCCGGGTCGGCCGCCGTCACGTCGAGCAGCCGGTAGCGGTCCACCGCCTGCTTCAGCGCGGAACGGTCGATCCTGCCCGCCTTGGCCAGCTCGGAGAGTGTCGCCAGGACGATCGACTGCGCGTCGATGTGGAAGAAGCGACGGGCCGCCCCACGCGTGTCCGCGAAGCCGAAGCCGTCCGCACCGAGCGAGGTGTACGCACCCGGCACCCAGCGCGAAATCTGGTCCGGAACAGAACGCATCCAGTCGGAAACCGCCACGAACGGTCCCTCGGCGCTGTCGAGCTTCTGCGTCACGTACGGCACGCGGATCTCTTCCTCGGGGTGCAGGAGGTTGTGCTCCTCGCACTCCACGGCCTCGCGCCGCAGCTCGTTCCAGGACGTCGCGGACCAGACGTCGGCCTTGACGTTCCACTCGTCGGCGAGGATCTGCTGAGCCTCGACCGCCCACGGCACGGCCACGCCCGACGCCATGATCTGGGCCGGAATGGAGCCTTCCGTACCGGCCTTGTAGCGGTAG
Source organism: Streptomyces sp. NPDC048442 (assembly GCF_040651475.1). NCBI lineage: Bacteria > Bacillati > Actinomycetota > Actinomycetes > Kitasatosporales > Streptomycetaceae > Streptomyces > Streptomyces sp. NPDC048442. The sequence continues at coordinate 91,754 of NZ_JBEZKB010000001.1, read as the reverse complement.
ATGCCCTTCAGAATGCCGTCGGCGTCGACATTCTCCGGCTCGGCCGGGTGCTGGATCGGCTCGTTGTAGACGGTCAGGTAGTAGAAGATGTCCTCGTTCTCGTCGGGGGTCCCGCCGTACATCCTCTTCAGACCGTCCTGCACGATGTGCGCGATCTCGTACCCGAAGGCCGGGTCGTAACTGACGCAGCCCGGGTTCGTGGACGCGAGCAACTGCGAGTGGCCGTCCGCGTGCTGGAGCCCCTCACCCGTCAGCGTCGTACGGCCGGCGGTCGCACCCAGTACGAAACCGCGCGAAAGCTGATCGGCCATCTGCCAGAACTGGTCGCCGGTGCGCTGGAAACCGAACATCGAGTAGAAGACGTACACCGGGATCAGCGGCTCGCCGTGCGTGGCGTACGCCGAACCCGCGGCGATCAGCGAGGCCGTGCAGCCCGCCTCGGAGATGCCGTCGTGCAGCATCTGACCGGTCGGCGACTCCTTGTACGCGAGGAGCAGATCGCGGTCCACGGCCTCGTACTGCTGGCCGAGCGGGTTGTAGATCTTCGCGCTCGGGAAGAACGCGTCCATGCCGAAGGTGCGGTACTCGTCGGGTGCGATCAGCACGAAGCGCTTGCCGATCTCCTTGTCCCGCATGAGGTCCTTCAGGACACGTACGAACGCCATGGTCGTGGCGATCGACTGCGAGCCGGAACCCTTCTTCGCGGCCGCGTACGTCTTGTCCGCGGGCAGTGCCAGCGGCTTGGCGCGTACGACGCGCGAAGGCACGTAACCGCCCAGGCTCTTGCGGCGGTCGTGCATGTACTGGATCTCTTCCGAGTCGCGGCCCGGGTGGTAGTACGGCGGCGCGCCGTCCTCCAGGTCCTTGTCCGCGATCGGGATGTGCAGCCGGTCGCGGAAACGCTTCAGGTCCTCCGCGGTCAGCTTCTTCATCTGGTGCGTGGCGTTGCGGCCCTCGAAGTTCGGTCCGAGCGTCCAGCCCTTGACCGTCTGCGCGAGGATCACGGTCGGCTGGCCCTTGTGCGCCTTGGCCGCCGCGTACGCCGCGTACACCTTCTTGTGGTCGTGGCCACCGCGCCCCAGGTGCAGGATCTGCTCGTCCGACATGTCCTTGACCATGTCGCGCAGCCGCTGGTCGTCACCGAAGAAGTGGTCGCGGATGTACGCGCCGGTCTCGGTGGCGTACGTCTGGAACTGGCCGTCGGGGGTCGTGTTGAGCTTGTTGACCAGGATGCCGGTGCGGTCCTGCGCGAGCAGCGGGTCCCAGGAACGGTCCCAGACCAGCTTGATGACGTTCCATCCGGCGCCGCGGAACTGCGACTCCAGCTCCTGGATGACCTTGCCGTTGCCGCGCACCGGGCCGTCGAGGCGCTGCAGGTTGCAGTTGACGACGAAGGTCAGGTTGTCGAGGCCCTCGCGGGCGGCGATGGAGAGCTGGCCGAGCGACTCGGGCTCGTCCATCTCGCCGTCGCCGAGGTAGGCCCAGACGTGCGACTTGGAGGTGTCCGCGATGCCGCGCGCCTCCATGTAGCGGTTCATCCGGGCCTGGTAGATCGCACCGAGGGGGCCCAGGCCCATCGAGACGGTCGGGAACTCCCAGAAGTCCGGCATGAGGCGCGGGTGGGGGTACGAGGACAGGCCGTTGGGGAACTTCGACTTCTCCTGGCGGAACGCGTCGAGGTTCTGCTCGGTCAGCCGGTCGAGCAGGTACGCACGGGCGTAGATGCCGGGGGAGGCGTGCCCCTGGAAGAAGATCTGGTCGCCGCCGTCGCCCTCGTCCTTGCCGCGGAAGAAGTGGTTGAAGCCCACGTCGTACAGCGAGGCGGAGGAGGCGAAGGTGGCGATGTGGCCGCCGACGCCGATACCGGGGCGCTGGGCCCGGGAGACCATCACGGCCGCGTTCCAGCGGGTCGCGTTGAGGACCTTGCGCTCGATCTCCTCGTCGCCCGGGAAGAACGGCTCGTCCTTGGTGGCGATCGTGTTGACGTAGTCCGTGGAGCGCATCTCGGGCACGGCCACGCGCTTCTCGCGGGCGCGCTCGATCAGACGGAGCATCAGGTAGCGGGCGCGCTCACGGCCCCGCTCGTCGACGGCCGCATCAAGCGAGTCGAGCCATTCCTGGGTCTCCTCGGGATCGAAATCCGGGACCTGGCTCGGCAGGCCGCCAATGATGATCGGGTTGCGATCGGATCCGGAAGCCACGCTGTTCCTTCACTGGTAGGGAAGTGACCGCACACGTGGTGGGCCGTCACCGAGGTGTCGCCCACCGCGTATGCAGCTGTCTGGAGGTGTCTGGAGCTGTCTTTCAGGGGGGTGTCGCGCCACAGCCATCGTGTACCCAGGGGACGCAAACGTCATCTCTACCGAGCGGTAACCGGGGTGGAACCACCACTGCCGCTCGACCGCCCGGCCGGCGCCGCGGTGCGGCATCGACCAAATCGCAACCTTACGCCCAACCCGATCATGCGTTCCGTAAGGCTGTTCGTTCCCGATTGGCGCACTGAAGCACCAGAACATCGCAAAACCTCCCGAATGGTGTGGGATGAATCACTGTGTGGGCTCCAGGGGGCATCAGGAGTTGCGGCGGGGGCGCCCCATCCGTCACCGTTTCGGCGGTCCGGGCGGCCGGGTACTTGCGCGATCGGTCCCGTCCGTGTGGACTACGGCCAATGCCGCGCACGCGCGCGGCTCAGGCACATTGCTGAAAAAGCACTTCCCGAAAAAAGATCAGGAGGCAAACCGTGAGCGCGACCGCGGACCACGCGGAGGAGCGGACCAACCCTGCCGCGAGGCTGGGTTTCCAGCCCGAGCAGGTGGTCCAGGAGATCGGCTTCGACGACGATGTCGATCAGGAGCTCCGCGAAGCCATCGAGGAGATCATCGGCGGCGAACTCGTCGACGAGGACTACGACGACGTGGCTGACGCCGTCGTCCTGTGGTTCAGGGACGAGGACGGCGACCTGACGGACGCGTTGGTGGACGCCACCACGCTCGTCGAGGACGGTGGCACCGTCTGGCTGATGACTCCCAAGACCGGCCGTGACGGCTATGTCGAACCGAGCGACATCAACGAAGCCTCACAGACCGCCGGTCTCTCGCAGACCAAGAGCATCAACGCGGGCAAGGACTGGACGGGCAGCCGTCTGGTCACCCCGAAGGCGGCGAAGTCCGGCAAGCGCTGACAGCCGGAGTCACCCCATCACGCAGTACGCGAGGACCCCCGCCGACCCAGGTCGGCGGGGGTCCTCTGCGTACGCTGGCACCACCCGAACAGCCCAACGAAGGGAAGCGCATCCCATGGCGACCGACACGGCGACCGGTACGGCGATCGACACCGCGACCGCTGCGGCGATCGAGGCGGGCACCCAGGCCCCGGACTTCGCACTCAAGGACAACCACGGCCGCACCGTGCGCCTGTCCGACTTCCGGGGCGAGAAGAACGTCGTGCTCCTCTTCTATCCCTTCGCCTTCACCGGCGTCTGCACCGGTGAGCTGTGCGCCCTGCGCGACGAGCTCCCGACGTTCCAGAACGACGACGTGCAGCTCCTCGCGGTCTCCAACGACTCCATCCACACCCTGCGCGTCTACGGCGAGCAGGAGGGCCTGGAGTACCCGCTGCTGTCCGATTTCTGGCCGCACGGCAACGTCTCGCGCGCCTACGGCGTCTTCGACGAGGAGAAGGGCTGCGCGGTGCGCGGCACTTTCATCATCGACAAGGAGGGCACGGTCCGCTGGACCGTCGTCAACGGCCTGCCCGACGCTCGTGACCTGAACGATTACGTCAAGGCCCTCGACACGCTCTGATCCGCACGGGAGCCTTGGGTGCCGAAATCGCCGAAGTCCCGGACCCGATCCGGGGAGCTGAGGAATTCGGGACTTAAGTCCTGCCGTGCCGGGAACCGGTCACTAGGATCAAACCGTTGATCCGATGCCAGCTGTACTACGGGGGCAGGGCTTCTCCTGAGCCCCTCGACATTTTGGAGGACTCGTGGGAGTCAGCCTCAGCAAGGGCGGAAACGTCTCGCTGTCCAAGGCCGCCCCGAACCTGACGGCGGTCATCGTCGGTCTGGGCTGGGACGCGCGTACCACCACCGGTGGCGACTTCGACCTCGACGCCAGCGCTCTGCTGACGAACGACGCGGGCAAGGTCGCCAACGACTCGAACTTCGTCTTCTTCAACAACCTCAAGAGCCCCGACGGCTCCGTCGAGCACACCGGTGACAACCTCACCGGTGAGGGCGAGGGCGACGACGAGGTCATCAAGGTGAACCTGGCCGGTGTCCCGGCCGACGTCGCCAAGATCGTCTTCCCGGTCTCGATCTACGAGGCCGAGTCCCGCCAGCAGAGCTTCGGCCAGGTCCGCAACGCGTACATCCGCGTCGTGAACCAGGCGGACGGCAACGAGCTCGCGCGCTACGACCTCAGCGAGGACGCCTCGACGGAGACCGCCATGGTCTTCGGCGAGCTCTACCGCAACGGTGCGGAGTGGAAGTTCCGTGCCATCGGCCAGGGTTACGCCTCGGGCCTGCGCGGCATCGCGCAGGACTTCGGCGTCAACGTCTGACCCGGGCACGCACCGCCTGAAGCCAGGCACGCGCCGTCCGACTCCGGGCACACACCGCCCCGGTCGGGCGCACACCGTCCGACTCCAGGCACGCACCGCATCCCGTCCGGCGCCGCACTCCCAGTGCGGCGCCGGACGCGCCTATACAACGCTTCACCGCGGGGAGGAAGAAAAGATCATGGGCGTCACGCTCGCCAAGGGAGGCAATGTCTCCCTCTCCAAGGCCGCTCCGAACCTCACCCAGGTGCTCGTCGGACTCGGCTGGGACGCACGTTCCACCACCGGGGCCGACTTCGACCTGGATGCCAGCGCACTGCTGTGCAAGGACGGCCGGGTGCTCGGCGACGAGTACTTCATCTTCTACAACAACCTCACCAGCCCCGAGGGTTCCGTGGAGCACACCGGTGACAACCTCACCGGTGAGGGCGAGGGCGACGACGAGTCGCTGCTCATCGACCTCTCCAAGGTCCCGATGACCGTCGACAAGATCGTCTTTCCGGTCTCGATCCATGACGCCGACAACCGCGGTCAGACGTTCGGCCAGGTCAGCAATGCCTTCATTCGCGTCGTCAACCAGGCGGACGGTCAGGAGCTGGCACGCTACGACCTCAGTGAGGACGCCTCCAGCGAGACGGCGATGATCTTTGGCGAGGTCTACCGGTACGGCGGAGAATGGAAGTTCCGTGCCGTTGGGCAGGGGTACGCGTCCGGACTGCGGGGCATCGCTCTAGACTTCGGGGTCAATGTTTCGTAAAGCCCCGCCCACGGCGGGGGAGAGTCGTACTCAACGATGGGGTAGCCAGTGGTTCTGAAAACCTTCGGCTGGTCGTTCGCGGTTACCGCGCTCGGTCTGGTCGCGGCGGTTCTCTACGGGGGGTGGACCGGCTTCGGAATCGTGGCGATCCTGTCCATCCTGGAGATCTCGCTGTCCTTCGACAACGCGGTGGTCAACGCCGGGATCCTGAAGAAGATGAATGCCTTCTGGCAGAAGATCTTCCTCACCGTCGGTGTGCTGATCGCCGTGTTCGGCATGCGCCTCGTCTTCCCCGTCGTCATCGTGGCCATCAGTGCCAAGCTCGGCCCCATCGAGGCCGTCAAGCTGGCGATGACCGACAAGGACATGTACAAGCAGCTGGTGACCGACGCTCACCCGTCGATCGCCGCCTTCGGTGGCATGTTCCTCATCATGATCTTCCTCGACTTCGTCTTCGAGGACCGCGACATCAAGTGGCTCGCCTGGCTGGAGCGTCCCCTCGCCAAGCTCGGCAAGGTCGACATGCTGTCGGTCTGCATCGCCCTGATCATCCTGCTGGTCACCGCGATGACGTTCGCCGTCAACGCCCACCAGCACGGCGGCGCGCATGTGAACAAGGCGGAGACCGTACTGATCTCGGGCATCGCGGGTCTGATCACGTATCTGATCGTGGGCGGACTCTCCGGCCACTTCGAGAACAAACTCGAAGAGGACGAGGAGCGCGAGCACGAGGCCGAGGAGGAGGCCAAGCGCACCGGCCGGAAGAACACCGGAATGCAGATGGCCGGCAAGGCCGCGTTCTTCATGTTCCTCTACCTGGAGGTCCTGGACGCGTCGTTCTCGTTCGACGGTGTCATCGGCGCCTTCGCCATCACCAACGACATCGTCCTGATGGCGCTGGGCCTGGGCATCGGCGCGATGTACGTGCGTTCGCTGACGGTCTACCTGGTCCGCCAGGGAACCCTGGACGACTACGTCTACCTGGAGCACGGCGCGCACTACGCGATCGGCGCCCTCGCCGTGATCCTGCTCGTCACCATCCAGTACGAGATCCACGAGGTCATCACCGGCATGGTCGGCGTCCTCCTGATCGCCGCTTCCTTCTGGTCCTCGGTCCGCCGCAACAAGCGGATCGCGACGGCGGAGGGCGCAGTGGATTCCAAGAAGCAGGACGGAGTCTCCTCCGGGGTGTGACCCGGAGGAGATTGAGGAACGCTCTCAACGGGGCGGCCACACGGCACACTTGCCGCAGTGGCCGCCCCGTTGGGCTGTGACCGGGCGGCGGGGAAGACAGTGGTGGGGGTGGGGGCAATGGCCTTGTGGGACAGGATCCGGGAGACTCTGGACGGCTGGCGGGGCAGTTCTGTGCAGTTCGACTCGGGAAGCGCCGCGACCAACTCCATCGAGCTGACCAAACGCCATCCGGTGGTCTCGCTCAGCAAGCAGGGCGCCGACACCGGCAGCCTGCGGGTGAACCTCTCCTGGCGGATGCGCACCTCCGACATCGGCGGCCGGCAGAAGCACAGCGGCGGCTTCCTGAGCCGCCCCTTCAAGTTCTTCCAGCCGGAGACCGTCCAGGCGCACACCCAGGGCGTCGTCAACGTCGACCTGGACCTCGGCTGCCTCTACGAGCTGGGCAACGGCGACAAGGGCGTCGTACAGCCCCTGGGGGGCTTCTTCGGCGACATGAACGGCCCGCCGTACGTCAAGCTCAGCGGCGACGACCGGTTCGGCGCCCCCTCGGGCGAGACGATATTCATCAACCTCGACCACCGCGAGGAGATCAAGCGGCTGCTGGTCTTCGTCTACATCTACGACCAGACCCCCGCCTTCGACCGCACCCACGCGGTGGTCACGCTCTACCCGAGCAACGGCCCGCGCATCGAGATCGCCCTCGACGAGCGCGCCCCGCAGGCCCGCTCCTGCGCCGTCTTCACCATCGAGAACACCAAGGAGGGCCTGACCGTGCGCCGCGAGGTGAAGTTCGTCTACGGATTCCAGGCCGAACTCGACCGGCTCTACGGCTGGGGGCTCCAGTGGGGCCGGGGCTACAAGACAAAGGCCTGAGCGGCCGCTGCGGGGCGCGTGCCGGGGCTTGTGTCGAGGTGTGTGCTGGGGCGTGTGTCGGGGGTCAGCCGCGGATGAACTGGGGGCCCTGCGGAGGCAGCCGGAAGTTCGGGTCGGGGGCGTGCGCCGCCGCCGCGGCCGGCTGCGGGTAGCCGTACGCCGGCTGGGTTGACGCCGACTGGGGGTAGCCGTAGGCGGGCTGGGCCTGCGGCTGCGGCGGGGCCGGGTGCGGATAGCCGTAAGCGGGCTGGGCCGGGGGCGCGGACGGAGGAGTGGCCGGGGACGCGGTCGGGGGCGTAGCAGGGGGCGCGGCCTGGGTGGCGGATTCCGGCGCTCCCGGCGGCCCCTGGGCGGGCGCTGCGCTCCCGGCGGCCTCGCTCTCGTCCACGGAGATGCCGAACTGGGTGGCCAGACCGATCAGACCGGACGGATAGCCCTGCCCCACCGCCCGGAACTTCCAGCCCTCGCCGCGCCGGTAGACCTCACCGCAAATGATCGCGGTCTCCTCGCCCGTGTCCGGCTTCACGTCGAACACGGCGAGCGGCTCGCCCCCGGCGACGGTCGCGTCGTACAGCAGGATCCGCAGGTCGCGCACGGCCTGGCAGGTGGCGCCCTCGGCGATCGCCTCGTCGTCGAGGGAGGCGGCGATCACGATCCGGTCGACGGACGCGTCGAGCGAGGAGAGGTCCGCCACGACGGTGTCGGTGAGGCCCTCGGGAACCCGCTTCATGGACAGCTTGCGCACCAGCCCCGAAGGGTGCCTGACCTGGTTGTAGAAGACGAAGTCCTCGTCGGAACGCACCAGCCCGTCCGGCCCCACCAGCAGCGCCGACGCGTCCACGTCGGGGATGCCGGGGCCGGGGGTCCACCGGAGCACGGCCCGTACGGCCGTGGCATCGAGGGGTACGTTCGCGCCCTTCAGCATCGCGTGCGTCATGCCGGTCATCCTGCCTCCCCGAGGGCACGGCGGACAACGTGGGGGTCATGTCCCGTACGGTCGGATGGAGGGCCGGTGCAGAGCCCCGGCCTGCGGGTTACCTGGAATTCACGCAGCAGGGGAACTTCAGACACCCGCCCCTACGTACTATTACCGGCCACATGTCCGACGTTCCATGCACCAGCTCGGGGGTACCCAGATGCGTCATTTCGGGCATATCTCTACCGAGATGCGAAGCGATCTGTTCCACCGCGAGCCGGTGGTCTTCGACGCGGACGCCCCGGCCGGGGTGCTCTCGGCCGCACTCGGCGCCACGCTCTACAGCCCGGCAACCCGGCCCCGGCTGGCCGACGACGTGCTCAAGCAGGTCGGGCGCGGAGTGGTCTCCATGGTGCTCTGCCTGGAGGATTCCATCGACGACGCCGAGGTCGAGGGCGCCGAGGAGAACCTGGTCCGCCAGCTCACCGACCTCGCCGGGCGGGGCCGGGACGTCCCGCTCCTGTTCGTCCGGGTGCGCGAGCCGGGCCAGATACCCGACCTGGTGCACCGGCTCGGCGACGCCGTGCGGCTGCTGTCCGGATTCGTACTGCCGAAGTTCACCGAGGAGCGCGGCGTCCCCTTTCTGGAGTCGCTGACGGCCGCCGAGGCGGCGAGCGGGCGACGGCTGTTCGCGATGCCCGTCCTGGAGTCGCCGGAGCTGCTGCACCTGGAGACCCGCGCCGAAACCCTGCGGGGCATCTCCCGCACCGTCGACAAGTACCGCGACCGGGTCCTCGCCCTGCGGCTCGGCGTCACCGACTTCTGCTCGGCGTACGGGCTGCGCCGGGCGCCCGACATGACCGCGTACGACGTCCAGATCGTCGCCGGGGTCATCGGGGACGTGGTGAACGTTCTGGGCCGGTCCGACGGCACCGGCTTCACCATCACGGGCCCGGTGTGGGAGTACTTCCGCGTCCAGGAGCGCATGTTCAAGCCGCAGCTGCGCCGGAGCCCCTTCCTGGAGGGCCGGGCGGAGGAGCTGCGCACCGCGCTCATCGAGCACGACATGGACGGGCTGCTGCGCGAGATCGGCCTCGACCGCGCCAACGGGCTGCTCGGCAAGACCTGCATCCACCCCTCGCACGTGCTGCCCGTACACGCACTGTCGGTGGTGAGTCACGAGGAGTACAGCGACGCCCGGGACATCCTGCGGCCGGAGCGCGGCGGCGGGGGAGTGCTGCGCTCGGCGTACACGAACAAGATGAACGAGGTGAAGCCGCACCGCGCCTGGGCCGAGCGCACACTGCAGCGCGCCGAGGTGTTCGGAGTGGCCCGCGAGGACATCGGCTTCGTGGAACTGCTGACGGCCGGCCTCGCAGGGCCCGTGGACTGAGTGGACTGAACTGTGACGAGGGCGACGGGTGCGGTGAATGCGGCGAGTGCGGCGAGTACGGCGAGTACGGCGAGTACGAGGCAAGGAAGAGAAGTGACGAACCACGTGGTCCGGCCCGGCAGTGACGATCCGGTGTGGTCCGGCAGCTGGGTCGCGGAGCGGCTGGGGGTGCGGCTTGTCGGTGGCGGCGCGGGGGCGTCCGTCGGCGGTGCGGGTTCGGCCGGGGGTGGCGCCGGCTCGGCCGGAGACGGTGTGGGCTCGGCCGGAGACGGTGCGGGTTCGGCCGGGGGTGGCGCCGGCTCGGCCGAGGGCGGTGTGGGCTCGGCCGGAGACGGTGCGGGTTCGGTCGGGGGTGGTACTGGGGTGGTTCGTGGTGAGTCGTTGAGTGATCTGCTTGGGCTTGCGCTGCGGCGCAACCCCAAGCGGGCCCACCTCCTCGTCTCGAACGTGCTCGGCAAGCACGTCCCGCAGAAACCCTCGCTGGTGTACGGCGCAGGCGTCGCCCTCGGACGGGAGGTCCGTGCGCTCCTCGGTGACCGGGATGCCGCGCTTGCGGTGGTGCTCGGCTACGCGGAGACCGCGACAGGGCTCGGGCACTCCGTCGCCGACGGCCTCGCCCTCGCCCCGTACCTCCACTCCACCCGGCGTCCTGTCGCCGGAGTCGCGACGGCGGGCGGCTTCGAGGAGGCCCACTCGCACGCCACCTCCCACCTGCTCCTCCCCGAGGATCCCGAACTCCTCGCGGGGGACGGCCCGTTGGTCCTCGTCGACGACGAGTTCTCCACCGGGAACACGGTCCTCAACACCATCCGTGACCTGCACGCCCGCCACCCGCGCGAGCGGTACGTCGTCGTCGCCCTGGTCGACATGCGCTCGCCCGAGGACCAGGGCCGGCTGGCGGAGTTCGCCGCTGAGATCGGTGCCCGTGTCGACCTGATCGCCCGCGCCAGGGGCACCGTGCACCTGCCGGACGGTGTGCTGGAGAAGGGGCAACTGCTCGTCGCGGAAGAGGAGTCGAAGCAGCGAACGCAGTCGCTGCCCGAGCCGCAGCGCGGTGCGGGCCAGGGTCAGGGCCAGGCCCAGGGCCAGGATCAGGCCCCGGGCTCGGACGCGGCATCGGCGCCGGTGCCGGTGCCGGAAGCCGTGCGGCTGGAACTCGGCTGGCCCCCGGAGATACCCGACGGCGGACGGCACGGGTTCACCCCCGCGCACCGGGTCTCGCTGGAGGCCGCGCTGCCGGACATGGCGGCCCGCATCGCCGACGGACTGGCCGGCCTCGGACACGGCCCCGGTGCCCGCGTACTCGTCCTCGGCTTCGAGGAGCTGATGTACGCGCCGCTGCGGCTCGGCCACGCCCTGGAGGAGTCCGGCGTCGACGTCCGCTACTCCACCACGACCCGCTCGCCCGTCCTCGCCGTCGACGACCCCGGCTACGCGATACGCACCCGGCTCGTCTTCCCCGCACACGACACCCCCGCCGACGGACCCGGCGAGCGCTACGCCTACAACGTCGCGGGCGCCGGATTCGACGCCGTCGTCGTCGTGGTCGACTCGGTCGCCGACACCCCCGAACTGCATGCCCCTGACGGCCTGTTGGCGTCCCTCGGAGCCCACACCGGCCGCGTCCTGCTGGCAGTGGTCCCCTCGTACACACCCCCGCCCCCCTCGTCGGCACAGGAGCAGTACATGCCCCAGCCCCTCCGTGGTCCCGCCTTCTCCTCGTACGCACCCGAGGACGTCGGCTGGCTCCTCCAGGACCTCTCCGACGTGACCCTGGAAGCGCCCACGGAGGAACGCGAGGAAGCGATCCAGGCGGGCGGCGCACACTACGCGGAGTCGCTGCCGGTCGAGTACCAGCCGACGCCCGAGTACCAGCGGCTGTTCCGCACGGCACTCGACGAGTCCGCGACACGGATCGCGCAGGCCGTCGGCACCGTCACCGAGACGGTCCTCGCCGAGCGGTCCCCGCGCCCGGTCCTGGTCTCGCTCGCCCGCGCCGGCACTCCCGTCGGCGTACTGATGCGGCGCTGGGCGCAGTACCGGCACGGCCTCGACCTGCCGCACTACGCGGTGTCCATCGTCCGGGGCCGCGGCATCGATGCCAACGCCCTGCGCTGGCTCGCCGCCCACCACGACCCGGCCGACGTCGTCTTCGTCGACGGCTGGACCGGCAAGGGCGCCATCACCCGCGAACTCGCCGACGCCATCGCCGAGTTCCACACGGCGGAAGGCATCGAGGACACCCTGCACGGCTTCGACTCGGAGATCGCCGTCCTCGCCGACCCGGGCTCCTGTGTCCGCACCTACGGCACCCGCGAGGACTTCCTCATCCCCTCCGCCTGCCTCAACTCCACGGTCTCCGGCCTGATTTCGCGCACGGTGCTGCGCGCCGACCTGGTCGGCCCCGACGACTTCCACGGCGGGAAGTTCTACCGCGAGCTCGCGGACACCGACGTCTCCACGCTCTTCCTCGACACGGTCGCCGCCCGCTTCGACGAGGTCGCCGACAAGGTGACGGAGGAGGTCAAGGCTCTCCAGGGCCAGGACCGGACCCCGACCTGGGAGGGCTGGGCCGCCGTCGAGCGGATCAGCGAGGAGTACGGCATCCACGACGTCAACCTGGTCAAGCCGGGCGTCGGCGAGACCACCCGGGTGCTGCTGCGCCGGGTCCCCTGGAAGATCCTCGCCCGCCGGGGTGCGGGCGCCGACCTCGGCCACGTGCGCCTGCTGGCCGAGCAGCGCGGCGTACCGGTCGAGGAGGTCGACGGACTCCCGTACACCTGTGTCGGTCTGATCCACCCGCGCTTCACCCGGGGCGCGACGGGCGCCGACGGCAAGGCGGTGGACACCAAGTGAGTACGTCACCGGACACCGCCCCCGTCCTGGTCGCCAGCGACCTCGACCGGACCCTCATCTACTCGTCCGCAGCACTCGGCCTGCGGATGCCCGACGCGCAGGCGCCGCGCCTGCTGTGTGTCGAGGTGTACGAGGGCAAGCCGCTCTCGTACGTTACCGAGACCGCGGCCGGGCTGCTGGAAGCGCTTGCTTCGGATGCCCCGCGCACGCTCTTCGTGCCTACCACGACCCGCACCCGCGAGCAGTACCACCGCATCCATCTCCCGGGCCCCGTACCGCAGTTCGCGATCTGCGCCAACGGTGGGCACCTCCTCGTCGACGGCGTGTCCGACCCCGACTGGCAGGACCGGGTCGCCCGCCGGCTCCGCGACGAGTGCGCCCCGCTCTCGGAGGTCCGTGCCCACCTGGCCGATGCCGCCGACCCCGCCTGGCTGCTGAAGGACCGGGTCGCCGAGGACCTCTTCGCCTACCTGGTCGTCGAGCGCACCCTGCTCCCGGACGGCTGGGTCAAGGAACTCGCCGAATGGGCCGGGCCGCTCGGCTGGACCGTCTCCCTCCAGGGCCGCAAGGTCTACGTGGTCCCCGCCCCGCTGACCAAGAGCGCCGCCGTCCGCGAGGTCGCCCGCCGCACCGGCGCCGCGCTCACCCTCGCCGCCGGGGACTCCCTCCTCGACGCGGACCTGCTGCAGGCCGCCGACCGGGGCTGGCGTCCCGGCCACGGCGAGCTCGCCGACGCGGGGTGGGACGCCCCGCACATCACCGCCCTTCCCGAGAGCGGCATCGCGGCCGGGGAGGAGATCCTCCGCCAGTTCATCCGCGCGTCCGCCGCGGGGCCGCATGCTGGGCCTGCTTTCCCTCACCCTTCTCCCTCCCCTTCCTCTTCCCCTTCTTCTTGAGCACCCGCACCCCCACGAAGGCCACGACCGCGAGACCCGCCACGGCCAGCACCACCTTCGAGTACACCGAGACATAAGCCGCCACCTCCTCCCAGTTGTCGCCCAGCAGATAACCGGCAAGCACGAACAGGGTGTTCCACACCGCGCTGCCGAGCGTGGTGAGCCCCAGGAACACGGGTATCGACATCCGCTCGATGCCCGCCGGCACGGATATGAGGCTGCGGAAGATCGGGATCATGCGCCCGAACAGCACTGCCTTCGCCCCGTGCTTGGTGAACCACGCCTCGGTCCGCTCGATGTCCGAGACCTTCACCAGCGGCAGTTTCGTGGCTATCGCCACCGTCCGGTCACGGCCGAGGAGCGCACCCGCCCCGTACAGGGCGAGTGCTCCGACCACCGAGCCCGCCGTCGTCCACAACAGAGCCGACCACAGGCTCATGTGGCCCGTGCCCGCCGCGAACCCGGCCAGCGGCAGGATCACTTCGCTCGGGAGCGGCGGAAAGAGGTTCTCCAGGGCGATGGCCAGGCCCGCGCCGGGTGCCCCCATGGTCTCCATGAGGCTGTTGATCCACTGAGGTGCGCTGCTTTCGATCATGCGTTCCACGCTACGGACCGGGGCCTGAAGGCACACTGAAGAAAACCCTCGGGCCAGTGACGGGACACCGCAGGAAAACACTGCGGTTTTCCGCAGTGTGCGGACGGCCCCGGCCGGGCTAACTTCTGATCATGAAAGCGTTGGTGCGACGCGGAGTGAGGATCGCGGCGGGGCTGGCACTGGGTGCCTGCACGGCGCTCGTCGAGCTGCTCCTCACCCTCGTCTCCGCAGTGGTTCTGCTGCCCGTCCTGGCCTGGCCGCGCGGGCGGTGCGCGGTGCTGCGTCCGGTGTTCGCCGTCGCGGTGCGGATGGCCACGGTGGAGCGCAGGCGCCTTGCGGTCCTGCTCGACATTCACGTCTCCCCGGCGTGCGACGGCGGTCGCGCCCTGCGCTACCTCGCAGTCCGCTGGCTGCCGGGGCTGCTGGGAGCGGTGGTCCTTGCGTACACGGTGGTGGGCGCCGGCTTCGGCACCTTCTTCGCGTACGGCTGGATCATCGAGGACATCGACAACCCGCTCACGGTCGCCTTCTCCAGTGCCGCCGGGCTCCTCCTCTTCTTCCTCTCCGCCCAGGGAGTCTTCGGGCTCGCCCTGCTCGAAAGGAAACTGGCCCAGCACTTCCTCGGCCCCAGTCCCTCCGACGTCCTGGAGAACCGCATCCTCGAACTGGCCGCCAGCCGCGCCGGGGTGGTGGAAGCGGTCCAGGACGAGCGCCGCCGCATCGAGCGCGACCTGCACGACGGCGTCCAGCAGCGGCTGGTCGCCCTCGGCATGCTGATCGGCCGCGCCCGCCGCAGCCAGGACCCCGCGCACGCCCGCCACCTGCTGCTGCAGGCGCACGAGGAGAGCCGGCGGGCCCTGACCGAACTGCGGGAGGTGGCCTGGCGGGTGCACCCGACCGTACTCGACGAGGCGGGCCTCCGCGCCGCGGTGGAGACCGTTGTCGAACGCTGCACGATGCCGGTCATGGTGCACTACGGGGACTTCAACACCGAACCTGCGCGCGCCCCTTCGGCCGTCGCGTACTTCGTGGTCGCCGAGTCCGTCACCAACGCCGTCAAACACTCCGGCGCGAGCCGCCTCTACCTCGAACTCGACTGGCGGGACGGCATTCTGAGCGTCAGTATCGAGGACGACGGCGTGGGCGGCGCCGATCCGGCCGGCGGCGGGCTGACCGGGCTGAGCCGCCGGGTCGCCGCACTCGACGGCAGTCTCCGGGTCGACAGTCCGCCCGGCGGGCCCACCACCATCACCGCGGAGATCCCATGCGCGTAATCCTGGCCGAGGATTCGACCCTGCTGCGGGAGGGGCTGGTGCGTCTGCTCGTGGAGGAGGGGCACGAGGTCCTCGCCGCCGTCGCCGACGCCGAGGCGCTGCTCGCCGCGGTGGAGAAGTCCCCGCCGGACGTGGTCGTCGCGGACGTCCGGATGCCTCCCACCCACACCGACGAGGGGCTGCGCGCCGTACTGGACATCCGCAGCAGGCGGCCCGAGGTCGGGGTGCTGGTCCTCTCCCAGTACGTAGAGAAGCGGTACGCCACCGAACTGCTCACGGACGACTCGGGAGGCGTCGGCTACCTCCTGAAGGACCGGGTGGTCCAAGTCGACGAATTCCTCGACGCGTTGGAGCGGGTCGGGGCCGGTCAGGCGGCCTTCGACCAGGAGGTCGTCCGGCAGTTGCTGCGGCGCTCCAACGGCACCGACCCGCTGTCCCGGCTGACGGACCGGGAGCGCGAGGTGCTCGCCGAAATGGCCCAGGGGCACACCAACCCCTCGGTGGCCAAGCGGCTGCACATCTCGCTGAGCGCCGTCGAGAAACACGCCAACGCGATCTTCGACAAGCTCGGACTCAATGGGAGCAGCGGTTACAGTCGCCGCGTTCTGGCCGTACTCAGATATTTGGGGAGCAGCGCATGAGCAAGGGCAACAGCACGAAGCTGACCGACGAGTTGTACGCCTACGTCCTCGACCACAATCCGCCGGTGGACGCGGTGCAGCGCAAGCTGATCGCGACGACGTGGGACCGCTTCCCGGATGCGGCGGGCATGCAGTCGGCCGAGGAGCAAGGGCCGTTGCTCGCCTTCCTGGTACGGCTGACCGGGGCCCGCCACGTCGTCGAGGTCGGCACCTTCACCGGGTTCTCCGCACTGTCGATGGCGCAGGCGCTGCCCGAGGGCGGCCGGCTGATCGCCTGCGACGTGTCGGAGGAGTGGACGGCGTATGGGCGTGAGGCTTGGGCCGAGGCAGGGGTCGCGGACCGGATCGAGCTGCGGATCGCACCCGCACTGGAAACGCTGCGGGCGATGCCGGCCGAGGAGCACATCGACCTCGCGTACCTGGACGCGGACAAGGGGAACTACATCGCGTACTGGGAGGAGTTGGTGCCGAGGATGCGGCGGGGCGGGGTCATCGTGACCGACAACGTGTTGTTCCACGGGGAGGTCGTGGACCCCGGGGCGACGGGGAGTGCGGCTGCGATCAAGGAGTTCAACGTGCATGTGGCGGGGGACGGGAGGATGGAGAGCGTGATGCTGGCGATTTCGGACGGCATCACGCTTTCTCGTAAGCGCTGAATGGGATGGGGATGGGGATGGGGCTTGTCAGCTGCAGCAGCCGCCGCCGCAGCAGCCTCCGCCTGAGCCTGCGGACTGCGCGGGGGCGGAGGATGCGGCCGTACCGCCGACGGCCACGGCGGAGAGTAGCTTGACCGTGTCTTCGTGGCCTGCCGGGCAGAGGGCGGGGGCGGAGGAGTCGGCCATGGGGCGGGAGAGTTCGAAGGTGGTGGCGCAGGGGCGGCAGCGGTATTCGTAGCGGGGCATGGAGACAGGGTAGTGCGGGGTGGGGCGGAGGGAGGGGCGGTCGCGAGCGTGTGCGGTCGTGAGGGGCGTGCTCCGCGTGGGGCCGGCCCCTTGCCCACCCGTTCCGCCCGGGGGCGCCCCCTTGCCTACCTTTCCCCAAGCTCTCGGCTTCGCTCGAGCAGGGGAGACCCCATTCGCCCCCGGGGGCGGCCCCGCTGCCCAAGAGGGCTCCGGGCTGGGGGCTAGGTCGTGGTGCCTCGTTGGTCGCGGATTTCGGTTACTACTCGGGTGACTGTGTGGCGGACTGCTTCTGTCTCCGTGAGGAAGTGCCAGTAGTCGGGGTGGCGGCCCTCAAGAGCGGTGATGGCGCGGTCCAGGCGGGCCACCGCGTCGTCCAGGGGGCGGGCGTGGCGCGGGTCGGGGGTGTTGCGGCCGGCCATCGCCAGGCGCTGGGCGTCGCGGATGGCGAAGCGGGTGCGCTGGATTTCCTGTTGCGGGTCCTTGGACACCGCGTTCAGGCGCTGGAGACGGTCGGACGCCGCCGAGACGGCTTCGTCGGTGCCGTTGAGGAGGGCTCGTACCGTACTGAGCAAGGACGTTGCGTCCGGCCAGCGCTGTTCGTCGCGGGCCTTCGACGCCTCCTTGAGGCGCTGTTCCGCCAGGCGTACGTTCTCCGCGGCCTCGGCCGGGACCTGCTGGAGGTCCTGCCAGCACGCGGCGGTGAAGCGGCGGCGCAGCTCGCTCAGTACAGGGTCGACCTTGCCGGCGCGGGTGGTGAGGGCTTGCGCCCTGGTGCGCAGCGAGACCAGGCGTTTGTCGATCTCCGCAGCCCGTTCCGGCAGCCGCGCCGCCTCGGCCCGTACGGCTTCGGAGTCGTGCATCACCTTCTCCGCGCGCGCCAGCGTCTCGGGCACGCCGTGCTGTCCGGCGCCCTGGTTGAGTCTGGTCAGCTCGGGGGCGAGAGCGGCGAGGCGTGCCGCGAGGTCGTCCGCGCGCAGGCCCGCGGCCCGTACCGCATCCAGTGCGTTGCTCGCGGCGAGGAGGGACTGCCTGGCCCGCTCGACCGCAGGGGCCAGCCTGGCGAGCTGAGTCTCCGCCTTGTCGAGCAGCGGTCCGAGACTCTGCGAGAACCGGTCCAGCTCACCCTTGACCCGTACCAGCTCGTCCTTGGCCTTGCCCAGGTCGGTCCGCGCCCGTGACGCCTCGCCGGTGTCGAGGTCGTCGCGCTCCAGGTCGTGGGCGTCGACGGCGGTGATGTAGGTGTGCGAGACCTCGTCGATGCGCTGCCCGAGCGTCGCGAACTGCGCCGCTGTGCGCTGGGCGCCCGGCGAGCTGTCCACCGCGGAGATCGTCTCGATCGAGATCCGCAGATCCCGCTGCGCGGTGTCCAGCTCGTAGAACGCGGCCGCTGCCGCGTCCTTCGCCGCCTGCGCGTCGGCCCGCGCGCTCTCGCTGCGTCCGCCGAACCAGCGCCGGGTGCCGCCACCCGCGAAGGAGGCGAGGCAGAGGGGGAGGAGGGCTGCGGGCAGCAGCATCAGAGTCAGTGCGTCGCGGACGCCGCGAGGTTTCGCCTGCGTACCCGGGCCCGGAGCAGACGAGCACGAGGCCGGAACATGCGTACACGGGCCCGGACCGGACGTGTCGGAAGGCGCAGCAGACGGTCCCAGCCCCGGTCCCGGATCAGGATGACGGTGTGCCCGACGGCGTACTCGCTGCGTGTACGGCTGCGCGTCTGTCGCCGTCACATCCCTCTCCCGTGCTGTGTCCGCCTGCCTGGCCCGGCCTGTTCATTGTCCCACCAGGTAATGACGAACACACGGGTCGGTTAGTTCACGCTTTGGAGAGTGATTTCTCCGTTGTTGGTGCGGGCCTTCACCACATGGGTGCTGCTGTCGGCCTTCGGCACGTCCACCGTGATCTTGCCGTTGTCACTCGACGTGTCGACCCGGTACGTCGACTTCGGCAGCCCGAGGTGGATCGCGCCGTTGCTGCTGTTGCCGTCCACCAGGTTCGGTACGGCGCTGAAATTCAGCTTGACCTGCCCGTTGTCGGTCTTGGCGTGCACGGACTTCGCGGAGATTCCCTCGCCCTCGATCTCCCCGTTGTCGCTCTCCAGGTCGAGCTTGCTGCCGCTCATGTCCTTGAGGTGGACCTCGCCGTTGTCCGTCTTCACCCTCAGGTCGGTGTCGAAGCCGGTCGCCTGCACGCGCCCGTTGTCGTTGTCCACCGTGAGCGCGATGTCGCGCGGTACCTTCACCGAGTGCCGGGCCTCGCAGTTCGCGGCGATGCCCGAGCAGTTCACCTTCAGCGTCAGGGTGTCCCCGTCGATCTTCCACACGGGGTCGGGGCCGTTTCCGAGGAACACCCACCCGTCCACCTGCCGCTCGACCTGGATCTCCTTGACGTCGGCCGGAACCAGTTCGAGGGCGGAGTTGTCGGACTTGATGGTCAGGGCCTTGCCGCTGAACGCGAAGTTCTTCTTTTCCACCGGCGCGTCCGAGGTGTCTGTGCTGCCGCAACCGGTGGCGGCCAGCGCGACGAGAACGGCCCCGCCCACGGCGAGAAGCGTGCGGGTCCTGCGTACGGTCCGGACTGCCATGGTGATTGTTCCCCCTGTTGCGTGCGGTCGGTGTGCCCCCACGATAGAAACCGGGGATCGCCCCGCACGATCCGGCCGTCCACCGCATCAGGGGTGGGGATAACCCCCGCTCCGGCTCCGCTCCGACCCCGCTCCGACCCCCGGGTCGCCTCCCCGCTTGAGCCCGGATCCTCTCCTGACCAGCACACGCCCCTGATCTGGATTGCGGAGGTGCCCCCCTGGCCATGTACGCTGTTGCCTCATGCCCGGGCGCGTAGCTCAGGGGTAGAGCGCCGCCCTTACAAGGCGGATGTCGGCGGTTCGAAACCGTCCGCGCCCACCAGCCCAGGACATGACAAAGGCCCAGGTCAACCGGTGTGAATCCGGATGCCTGGGCCTTGATCTTTTGGCGGCGGCTTCTCGGCGCCGCGCCACTGGCCCGACCGTCGACGAGGTCAGCCCTGCCGCAGCGCGGCAATGCCCTTCTGCAGGTCTTCGCTGTTCATCACCGGCTGGATCTCGATCTTCGCGCCGAGTCCGTCCAGGAGCGGCTCCGCGATGGCGGGTAGCTGTGAACTGTCCTGCATGTCGAAGACGAAGGTGCAGGTCCGCCCGCCCTCGCTGGGGCCGAAGTAGGCTGCCTCGGGCTTGAGCCGTTCGGCCATCGACTGCATGATTTGCGGCAGTGTGCCGTTCTTGACTGCCTCGTTCGAGATTGGGGTGTCCAGATGGGCTCTCAGCATGACCCTCATCGCACCTGCTCCTTACGTTCACCACGACCGGCGCGGTCCGGTCCGCGCTCAATGAGGCCCGGTGACGCTCCGCTCAGCCTCTCCTCGGGTGATCAGGGCAGCAACATCTCCGCCTCCGTCCGTGCCTCCGTGGATGCCCGAGCCGAATCCAACGACGTCTCGCCGCAGTCGGGACGCGTTGCTGAGCCGGGGACTCCCCGTACGGGCGGGCCGTTGTCAGTGGCGGTGGCTACCGTTGTCGTATGTGCCGCAGTATCAAGACGCTTCGACCGCCCGCGATCCCGGAAGAGGCCACGGAGGAGGAGATCGCCGCCGCCGCGTTGCAGTACGTGCGGAAGGTCTCCGGGTTCCGGGCCCCGGCCGCGCACAACAAGGAGGTTTTCGATCAGGCAGTGGGGGAGGTGGCCGAGGCAACGGCCAGGTTGCTGGCCGGACTTGAAGTGCGCGGGCGGCGTACGACGTAGGCCGCGAGGACTCCCGCGACGGTCAGTGCCAGCACCGAGATTCCGGTGCTGATCCACCCCGCGCCCAGCCACTGGCCGCCGAAGTAGCCCAGGCTCACGCTGTAGAGCGCCCAGGCCACGCCCGCCAGCGCCGACCAGGGGACGAATTCCTTCGCCCTGCGGTGGGCCGCGCCCGCGCCCAGCGACACCACCGAGCGGCCGGCCGGGGCGAAGCGCGCGACGACGACCAGGATGCCGCCGCCCTTGGTGAGTGCGGTGCCGAGACGTTCCTGCGCTGCCGACAGGCGGCGCGAGCGGGAGATTGCCCGGTCCAGCCGGGCGCCGCCGCGCCAGGCCAGCCGGTACGCCACCAGGTCGCCGAGCAGCGAGGCGGTCGCCGCACACAGGGCCAGCAGGAGCAGCTCGGGCATGTCCTGGGCGAACGAGTCCGGGACGGTGGCGTTGGTCGCGCCCGCCGCTGCGGCGGTGGCCGCGGTGATCACCAGAACACCGCTCGGCAGGATCGGGACGAATACGTCCAACACGATCGAGACGCCCACGACGGCGTATATCCACGGACCGGCGGTCAGTGACCCCAGACTCTCCAGCACTGCGAACTCCCCGGCTATGGAAAACAACGCCGCGACGTCGCATAGGGGAGCGGCAGGGGCGGCTTCACAGCGATCCACCTTACGCCTGGTGGGAGTGGTGTTAACGCCCGATAAGCCTGATGTCGGGGAGATCACGTCGGCGCTATGACCGCGGTCACGTTTCACCCGATTGCCGCATTCGGTGCGACGGTGCCCCGGGGTGCGCGGAGTGTGGGTGGCGAGGGCGAGGGCGAGGACGGGGGCGGGTGACGGGGCCGGGGGACACCCAGGGGGCAAGACGGAGGAGTCATCATGACCGGTCGGATTCGGGTGCGGAAGCGGATTCGGGTGCGCAGGCGCGTGCGGGCCGTGGGAGCGGTGGCGGCAGCCGCACTGCTCGCCGGAACGGTCGGGACGGCTTCGGCCGCGTACGCAGAGGGTGGCGGCAGCAGCAGTGGCGGCAGCAGCAGAGGTGGCAGCAGAGGTGGCGACGGCCAGGGCCTCACGGTCGACGGACGCTTCGCCCCGGCCTCGGCCTTTGTGCCGTCGGCGGCCGTCACGTACGACCAGGCGCTGGTGCCGGCCGGGGGCTGGATACAGGTCCAGCAGAAGGCCGACCGGCACGGGACGACGGTGACCGTCAAGGTGAAGGGGCTCGGGCCGCACCACGCGTTCGGAATGCATGTGCACGAGAAGGCGTGCGGCGTCGATCCCAAGGCGGCCGGGATGCACTACCAGCACGTCAAGGACCCCAAGCTGGTCAACCCGGACAACGAGGTGTGGCTCGACCTCACCACCGACGGGTCCGGCAGCGCGAAGGCGACCGCGCACCACACCTGGGGGCTCCCCGAGGGCAAGGCCAACTCCGTGGTCCTGCACCGCGAGCAGGGCGGCGCGGGCGAGCGGGTCGGCTGCTTCACGGTGCCGTTCGGCAACTTCCGTACCGGCGTGAAGTGAGCCGAGCGGCAAGGGGAGTTCGGGAAGAGGGAATTCAGAGCCGAGCGGCAAGGGGAGTGCGGAAAGAGGGAATTCAGAAAGGGGGTGTTCGGGCCGCCGAGCGGAGCGGTCCGAACACCCCCTTTCCTACGGGAGTTTCGTACGGGAATGCCGTACAGAAGCAGCCTCAGGCGGACGCCGCCACCCGCTGCTTCCCCTGCGTCGCGCCCGGCTGCTGCCCGCGCCGCGCCGCCAGCAGTCCGTCGACCGCCGCCGCGCCGGGCCCGGTGAAGACCAGCAGCAGGAACGTCCAGCAGAACATCGCCGACGCCTCGCCGCCGTTCTGCATCGGCCACAGCGCCTCCGGCTGGTGCACCACGAAGTACGCGTACGCCATCGAGCCCGAGGAGACCAGTGCCGACGTCCTGGTGAACAGGCCGAGCGCCACCAGGGCTCCACCGACCAGCTGGATCACCGCCGCGTACCAGCTCGGCCAGGCGCCCGCGGTGGCGGTCGCGCCGGTGCCGCCTGCGCCGCCCAGTACGCCGAAGAGCGAGGCGGCGCCGTGGCAGGCGAAGAGCAGACCGGTGACGATGCGGAACAGGGCGAGGGCGTACGGCCTGGAATCCGTCAGCCGCGCGGAGAGGGCGGCGAGCGGCGACTGCCCGGAGGCGGAGGACTGCGCGGGGGCGGCGGAGGATGCCGATGGCTGTGCGGAGGGAGCGGTCATGAGTGGGGGACTCCTTCGGTGGAGGCCTGGGGAGGGCCTGATGGGGACGCAGCCCGAAGAGACCTGCGATTCTCAGGAGGTTAGGTAAGCCTCACTGTACTTGCAAGTTCAACATTCCAGTCATGGCCGAAATTGGTCCCCAAGTGGCGCCTTTCTTGCGGTAGTTGCCCTAGTTGTGTCATTCATGTGTCAGATTTGTGGTCATGGCCGTCACCAGTCGGGCCTTCCCGTCTCCCTGCCGGCCACCGCGCGGCCGTTGTGCCTGGTCCAGCCGCAGCTGGGCCGCGCGCCCGCGAAGGGTCAGCGTCATCAGCTGGTTCCCGAACCAGGGCCCGCCCGTCCGCCGCCACTTCATCAGCGGCTCCGCCAGCCGTCCGTGCCGCGCCAGTCGGCGCCCCAGCCGCTGCCCGGTCGCGCTCCAGCCGAAGCGGAACCCGAGCTTGATCGACGACGGGATGCCGTTGTGCACCGGCGAGCAGGTCAGCTGGTACACCCGGGCCGCGCCGGGGTGTACCTCGTCCGGCCACCGGGTCGGCTCCGCGACGTACGCGTGGTGCACGTCGCCCGACAGCACGCAGATCGTCGCCGGGGCGCCGGGACCGCTGCCGACCTCCGCGATCAGCCGCGCCAGCCGGTCGAAGGACGCGGGGAACGCCGCCCAGTGCTCCAGGTCCGAGCGCCTGCGCAGGTCCTCCGCGAACCGCGCCCACCTGTCGCCCCGGGCCCCTGCTGCCAGCGCCGCGTTCCACCCCTCCGCGTCGTGGATCAGCGGCGGCAGCAGCCACGGCAGCGAGGTCCCGATCAGCAGGTGGTCGAACGGGCGGGAATCGTCCAGCGCCTGGTCGGCGAGCCAGCGTGCCTCGTCCTCGTCGAGCATCGCCCGCGCGCCCTCCTTCAGGACCCGCGCCGCCCGGGTGTCCACCATCAGCAGTCGTACGGAACCGAAGTCGCGCCGGTAGCTCCAGCGCACGCAGGCCGGGTCCTGGTCCGCGCGGGCGGCGAACTGCCGCAGGGTGTCCGTGCCGTCCGGGGCGGCGCGCACCGCCGCGTACAGCTCGTCGGCGGCCAGCTCGGCGGGGGAGAGGTTGCCCAGGTGCTGGTAGACCCAGTACGACATCAGGCCGCTGAGGATGCGCTCCTGCCACCACGGGGTGGCGCGCATGTCGGCGACCCAGGAGGCGCTGGTGTTCCAATCGTCGATCACATCGTGATCATCGAAGATCATGCACGTGGGGACGGTGGAGAGGAGCCAGCGCACCTCGGGGTCGAGCCAGGACTCGTAGTAGAGGCGGGTGTACTCCTCGTAGTCCGCGACCTCCACGCCGGGCGGCTCGCGCAGATCGCGGCGGGCGGCCAGCCAGCGGCGGGTGGCCTTGGAGATCTCGTCCGCGTACACCTGGTCGCCGAGCAGCAGCAGCACATCGGGGCGCGCGGTGTCCGTACCCTCCGTACCCTCCGGGCTCTTGGCGAGCCGGGCGGCGAGGGTGTCCAGCGCGTCGGGGCCCGCCGGGTCCTTCTCGCCCTCCGCGGGCGCCGCCCACCGGCACGAACCGAAGGTGATCCGGGCCGAATCGGACTGCGGCAGCCGGGTGTTGATGGTGCTCGGAGGGAAAGCGGAGTCCGGCAGCGGCCACACCTGCGTGCCGCCGAGCCGCACCTCGTACCGCGTGGAGCTGCCCGGCCGCAGTCCGGTCACCTGGATCAGCGCATAGTGGTGCCCGGCTATCTGGAACGTCTCCGCGGTCCCGCCGCCGCCTTCCTCGCACACCACCTCCGCCGTGCAGGGGCGGTCCGTCTCCACCCAGACGGTCGCGGCGTCGCCGGCCTCCCAGTCGACGTACCTCAGTACTGGTCCCAGGCGCAGCCCGGTCATGTGCCCTCCTCCGTCGTCCCCCGTGCGGGGCCAGCCCGTACGGTACGGAACGACGGAGGGGAGCGGGGAAGTTCCTCAGGTCAACTTGACGTTGACGCTCTCCGAACCGGGGTCAGCAGGTCTTGAGCACGCCCTCCAGGGCCGACTTCTCCGCCTGGTCGACGGTCAGCTTCCAGTAGTGCTTCACGTGCACCCACATCTGCGCGTACGTGCACTGGTAGGCGGTCCGCGACGGCAGCCACTCGGCCGGGTCCTTGTCGCTCTTGGCCTGGTTCACGTTGTCGGTGACCGCGATGAGCTGCGGGCGGGTGAGGTCGTTGGCGAAGGCCTGCCGGTTGGCGGTCGTCCAGTTCTTGGCGCCCGAGCGCCACGCCTCGGCGAGCGGCACCATGTGGTCGATGTCCAGGTCGGAGGCGGCCGTCCAGGTGGCCCCGTCGTACTCCGAGTACCAACTGCCCTTCACAGCGGCACAGCTGCTGTCCTGCTCGACGTTCTTGCCGTCCCGCTTCAGGACGACCTCGCGGGTGTTGCAGGTGCCGGACTGGGTGGACCAGTGCGGGAACTTGTCCCGGCTGTAGCCGTCCGAACTGCCTTCGGCCCCGACGGTCAGCGCGGCCAGGTAGGTGCGCGCGGTGGCCGCGTCGACCGGCGGGGGCGGCGAGGCAAGCGCGCCCGGGGCAGTGGCGAGCAGGCCGGTGACGGCGAGCGCGGCGGCGCCCATCGCGACGGTGGTGCGACGCGCGTAGAACTTTGCGGACGGTGCTGCGGCGTGGCGTGACATGCGAACTCCCGAGCTGTGGGGGAAGTTGAGCCGCGCGTCCCGTCAACTCCCGCGCAGCCAGATCATCGTGGCGACACCGGGTTTCCGGGAGGCGTGCGCCAGGTAACAGGGTGGCGACATGGGCACGTCATATCAAGGAGTTCGAAGGCATTCACCGAACCCGACGATCCGACACCGCACGCACACGCACGGGTATTTAGGGTTGCCCGGTGACTGCCGCCCAGTCCGCCCTCGGCCAGTCCACGCCCGTGCAGCCCGCTCTCGCACAGTCCGCTGCCGCCCAGTCCACGCCCGTGCAGTCCGCTGCCGCCCAGTCCGCTGCCGCTCAGTCCGCCCCCGCGCTGCTTCCCGTCAACGCCACCCTCGGCGCCGTCCTCGCCGTACTCCTCGTCCTCGCGGTCACCGTCGTCGCGTACGCCCGGCTGTCCGGCGACGGCTCCCGCAGGCAGGGCCGGGACGTCGCGGTCGCCGGGGTGCGGCTTCCTGGTGCTGATGTACGGGGTCGCCGTGGCGCCAGTGGTCGCGGCCCTGCTGCTCACCGGGCTCGTCCCGCCGAGCGGCACCACGCTGATCCCTGTCACCGGGATCCTCATCGGCGGTGCGCTGACCGCGACGGTGCTGGGCGGGCGGCGTGCGCTGGACGAGCTGACGGTGCGGCGCGGCGAGGTGGAGGCGGGGCTCGCGCTCGGACTGCTCGACCGGGAGGCGCGGCTGGAGGTGGCCAGGCCCGCCGCGTCGGACGCACTGCTGCCGGGGCTCGACCAGACCAGGACCGTGGGTCTGGTCACCCTGCCGGGGGC
This sequence comes from Streptomyces sp. NPDC048442, assembly GCF_040651475.1. Taxonomy (NCBI): domain Bacteria; kingdom Bacillati; phylum Actinomycetota; class Actinomycetes; order Kitasatosporales; family Streptomycetaceae; genus Streptomyces; species Streptomyces sp. NPDC048442. The sequence continues at coordinate 65,435 of NZ_JBEZKB010000001.1, read as the reverse complement.
GTTCGTCGGGATGCTGCTCGGCGGGGCGTCACCGGTCATGGCCGGGGCGGTGCAGCTGTTCGTACTGGTGGCGCTGCTGGCGCTGCTGGCGCTGCTGGCGGTGCAGGCGGTGGCGGTGGCCGGGACGCTGGAGCTGGTGGCGCGCGGGCAGCTGCACAGGGACTGACGGCCGCACCCGCACCGGCTCCCGCGCCCGTGCTGAGCTGGGCTTGCGATGCCGGTGGGGTCGTCCCGTACCCTGTTCGGAGCAGAAGGGGAGTAGCTCTTCGCCGGACCGTCGACATACTGCTGAGCACGCTCAGCCGGCGCCCGGAGGCAGAGGGGAACGAATCGTTCCCGTCGGCCAGCGAGACCTTCGGCCGCAGTTGTTCTCGTATGTTTTCGATGACGCTGTCGTGCCGAAGCGACCCCGAAAACATTCAGGTCTCTCGGTTCGGGCAGCCCGACCGATTGAGGAAACCCCTTCCATGATCAGCCTCACCGTCATGGCCATCACCTTCGGGACCGTGTTCCTGGCCGAACTCCCCGACAAGACGGCTCTCGCCGGGCTGATGCTCGGCACCCGCTACCGCGCGAGCTACGTCTTCGCGGGCGTCGCCGCCGCCTTCCTCGTCCACGTCTGCCTCGCCATCGCGGCGGGCAGCGTGCTCACCCTGCTGCCGCACTGGCTGGTGCAGTCGGTGGTGGGTGTGCTGTTCCTGGCGGGAGCGCTGGTGCTCCTGTTCAAGAAGGACGATGACGACGAGGAGATCAAGCCGCCGCAGAACCAGTCCTTCTGGAAGGTCTCCGGCGCGGGCTTCATGCTCATCCTGGTCGCCGAGTTCGGCGACATCACGCAGATCATGACGGCGACGCTGGCCGCCCGCTACGACAATCCGGTGTCGGTCGGCATCGGTGCGGTCCTCGCGCTGTGGGCCGTCGCGGGCCTCGGCATCGTCGGCGGCCAGGCGCTGATGAAGCGGGTGCCGCTGCGGCTGATCACCAAGGTGGCGGCGTGTCTGATGCTGGCGCTGGCGGCGTTCAGCCTGTACGAGGCGATCGCGGGCTGAGGTCGGGCGAGGGTACGGCGAAGGGGCGGGCCGCAGTGAGGACTGCGGCCCGCCCCTTCGACGTACGGAAGCGGTGGTTCAGGCGGTGATGTGCAGGGTTCAGGGTTCAGGCGGTGATGTGCAGGGCCGTCGTGCCGTCCGGGGCGGTCTCGATGCGTACCTGCGTCAGGTCCGCCACCAGGGCCGTCGGGTCGTGCGCGCCCGCGCGCGGGCCGATGCCCAGCACACGCATTCCGGCGGCCTTGCCCGCCGCGATGCCCGCGCCGGAGTCCTCGAAGACGATGCAGTCGGCCGCGTCGAAGCCCAGCTCGGCCGCGCCCTTGAGGAAGCCCTCCGGGTCCGGCTTGCTCGCGCCGACCAGCTCGGCGGTCACGCGGGTCGTCGGCATCGGCAGCGCGGCGGCCGTCATCCGGGCCTGCGCCAGCTTCTCGTCGGCGGAGGTGACCAGGGCGTGCGGCAGGTTCGCCAGTGCGGCCATGAAGGCGGGGGCGCCGGGGACCGGGACGACACCGTCGGTGTCGGCGGTCTCCTTGGCAAGCATCACCTTGTTGTCGGCGTGGTTGAGCTCCATCGGGCGGTCCGGGAGGAGGACCGCCATCGTGGCGTAGCCCTGCCGGCCGTGGACGACCTTGAGCGCCTCGACCGGGTCCAGGCCGTGCTCGACCGCCCACTGCCGCCAGCAGCGCTCGACCACGGCGTCGGAGTTGACGAGCGTGCCGTCCATGTCCAGGAGGAGGGCCTTGAAGGGCAGGACGGTGGTGCTGGGCATGTCGGACTCCAGGGCGCTGGGGGCGCGGGCTTGCGGAAAGAAACAAGCGGTTCCGTCCACCGGTCAGGGTACGCGGACGGAACCACTTTGTTCTTGCACGATACAAAACAGGAGGGGCTCGCGCCACCCCGTCCGCGTGGTGCGGGAGGAGAGGTGGGTCACGGAGTGGGGCGCGGGCGGGTCGTGCGGCCAGTCACGGAGCGGGGCACGGGTCGGCCGCCGAGCCGGCCCGGAGCAGGGCGCCGGGCCGGCCCGGAGCAGGCCGCCGGGCTGGTCACGGCTCTTCGGTGAAGTCCTCCAGGGAGGCGCGGGTCGCCGGGCCGTAGACGCCCTGCGGATCGTCGTCGATGTCCATGCGCGACTGATACGAGGCGACGGCGGAGGTGACGCGGGAGGTGTAGCGCCCGTCCAGCGCGCCGTGGTACAGCCAGACCTGCGACAGCCGGTCCTGCAGCTCCCGTACGTCCGGGCCGGTGGACCCCTGCGCGAGGGAGCCGGGCGGCAGCGTACTGGCCGGGGGCGCGGGCGGCGGCGGGGCGACCGGCGAGGACGCGGGGGCCGTCGGAGTCTTCGACGGGGGAGGTGTCGCCTTGTGCGTGGGGGGCGCCGAGCGGGTCGTGCGCGTCGGCGTCGGGCGTGCGCTGCGGGACGCGGTCGCGGTCGGCGAGGCCGGTGCGGAGGCGGTGCGCGACGGGGTGCTCTCGGCGCTCGACTCGGTGACCAGCGTGGGCGCAGCGGTCGGGGTGCCGCCGGCGGGGAGTGCGCGGGTGCCGCCGGTGTCGCTGTCGAAGGCGCCGACGGCGAAGGCGGCGCCGGTGAGGATCGCGGCGGCGGCCGTGGCGGCGAGGAGGACGATGCCGCGACCTCGGCGGCGACGGGGCGGTTCGTCGGAGTACGGGGCCGGCTCGCCGGCGTACGAGGTCGTTTCGGTGGTGTACCGGGCCGGCTCATCGGTGTACGGGGCCGGTTCGCCGGCGTGCGGGACAGGTCCGCCTGCGTGCGGGACAGGTCCGTCGGAGTACGGGGCCGGGACCGCGCGCAGCGGCATGGTGTGGCCGGAAGGCGGGGTGGCAGCCGGGGGCGGGGCCGGGGCGGGGCCCGGGTGTGCGGCGTCCGGGGCGGGGTGGGCGGTGCTTGGGCTCGGGTGTGCGGTGCCTGGGTTCGGGGGCGTGGTGCCTGGGCTCGGGTGCGTGCCAGGGGCCCGGTGTGCCGTCCCCGGTGTTCTGCTCCCGGCTCCTCGCTCCTCAAATGCCGGGCGCTCCTCGGATCCCGGGCGCTCCTCGGATCCCGGGCGCTCCTCGGATCCCGGACGCTCCTCGAATGCCGGAAGGGTCGAGGTGTCCGGTGGGGTGTCCTCCTCCGGGCGGCCCAGGTTCACGTACGGGCGGATGCGGAGGGGGTTGAAGTCCTCCGCGTCGGCTATCGCCGCCGTACGTTCCGCGTGGTGTGCGTCCGCGGCCCGTTGGGCGCAGTCGCAGGTCGGGGCGCCCGGACCGGGTCTGTTTCCGTCCGGTGCCGCCCGTTCCGTACCGCATTCAGGACATAGGTGTCCGTTTTCCATGGGGTCCCCTCCCTCGAACTGCCAGCGATTATGCAGACCCCGGCGCCGGGGCCCAATGGTCAGGTCCGGGGCGAGGGTCCGCTCGGCAGGCCGTATCCGTACAAAACGACCAGGATGGGGGTATGGCTCAGGAGGATCGGCAGGCGCATCAGCCTCAGCAATCGCAGCAGCCCCCGGGACGGCAGGGTCAGGGGGCGTCGCAGGCCCATGCTCCCGTGCCCGGCGTAGGGCAGCCGAAGCGTGCGGTGCTCGTCTCCATCGGCGCGCTGCTGCTCGGCATGCTGCTGGCGGCCCTCGACCAGACCATCGTGTCGACCGCGCTGCCGACGATCGTCAGTGATCTCGGGGGCATGAACCACCTCTCGTGGGTGGTGACCGCGTACATGCTGGCCGCGACCGCCGCGACCCCGCTGTGGGGCAAGCTCGGCGACCAGTACGGGCGCAAGAAGCTCTTCCAGACGGCCATCGTCATCTTCCTCGTCGGCTCCGTGCTCTGCGGCATCGCGCAGAACATGCCGCAGCTCATCGCCTTCCGGGCGCTGCAGGGACTCGGCGGCGGCGGGCTGATGGTGCTCGCCATGGCGATCGTCGGCGACATCGTCGCTCCCCGCGAGCGCGGCAAGTACCAAGGGCTCTTCGGGGCCGTCTTCGGCACCACCAGCGTGCTCGGACCGCTCCTCGGCGGGCTGTTCACCGAGCACCTCAGCTGGCGCTGGGTCTTCTACATCAACCTGCCCGTCGCCGTCGTCGCCCTCGTCGTCATCTCCGCCGCCCTGCACATCCCCGTCCGTTCCACCAAGCACCGCATCGACTACCTCGGCACCTTCCTCATCGCCTCCCTCGCCACCTGCCTCGTCCTCATCGCCTCCCTCGGCGGCACCACCTGGGAGTGGTCGTCGCCGCAGATCGTCGGGCTCGGGGTGCTGGCCGTGGTGGTGCTCGCCGCCTTCGTGCACGTGGAGAGGCGGGCGGCGGAGCCGGTGCTTCCGCCCAGGCTGTTCACAGTGCGCACCTTCGTGCTCAGCTCGGTCATCAGCTTCGTGGTGGGCTTCGCGATGTTCGGGGCGATGACGTACCTCCCGACGTTCCTGCAGGTCGTGCACGGCGTCAGCCCGACCATGTCCGGTGTGCACATGCTGCCGATGGTGCTCGGCATGCTGATCTCCACCACGGGGTCCGGGCAGATCGTCAGCAGGACCGGCCGCTGGAAGGTCTTTCCCGTCGTCGGTACGGCCGTCACGACCGTCGGCCTGTACCTCCTGCACCAGCTGACCGCGACCAGCAGCACCCTGCACATGAGCCTGGCCTTCTTCGTCTTCGGCGCGGGGCTCGGCCTCGTCATGCAGGTCCTGGTGCTGATCGTGCAGAACGCGGTGCCGTACGAGGACCTGGGCGTGGCCACGTCCGGAGCGACCTTCTTCCGGTCGATCGGCGCCTCGTTCGGCGTCGCCATCTTCGGCACGATCTTCACGGGGCGGCTCGACGGCAAACTGTCCGCGGCCCTGGCGGGGCAGCAGCTGCCGCCAGGTCTCGACGCCGCCCGCCTGGAGTCCGACCCGCGCGCGATCGCCGAGCTCCCGGCCGTGCTGAGGCCCGAGGTCCTCGACGCGTACGCCTCCTCGATCACCGACGTGTTCCTGTACGCGGCCCCGGTCGGCCTCGTCGCCTTCGTCCTCGCATGGTTCCTCAAGGAGGACAGGCTGCGCGGCTCCGTCACCGCCCCCGATACGACGCAGACCCTCGCCTCCAACCCGGTCGAGCGCTCCTCGCACGACGAGGTGGAGCGGGCGCTGTCCGTACTGGGCACCCGCGACGGACGCCGGGCCGCGTACGAGAAGATCACCGCGCGGGCCGGGTACGACCACCTCCCCGCCACGAGCTGGCTGCTGCTGCGGATGCGGCGGGGCGGGCTCGTCCAGCCGGCGCTGCTGGCCGGAGGCACCACCGTGCCCCCGGAAGTGATCCGGGAGGCGGCGCGGCAGACCGAGGAACGCGGACTGGCCAGGCGCGAGGGGCTCGCCCTGCTGCTGACGGACCGGGGCGCGATGGTCGCCGACCGGCTGGCGGTGGCCCGCGAGGAGTCCCTCGCGGAGCTGCTCGGCGACTGGTGGGTGCCCGAGCGGTACGACGAACTCTCCGAGATCGTCGAGCAGCTGAGCGGCGAGATGTGCGGGTCGGACGCGGAACGGCCGACCGGGGCGGCGGAGCTGCGGAGAACGCCGCTCGGTCGCTGAGGCGCCGGGCGCGGGCGGAGGGCGGGGGACGGAGGGCGGAAGGCGGAGAGCGGAGGGCGGGCGGCGTCAGGCTTCCGTCAGGTCCTTCACGAACCAGTGCTCCGCGTACTGCTTCGCGTTGAGCGCCTCGACCTCCCGGTAGCCGTGCTTGGTGTACAGGCCGCGCGCCTCCACCAGGTCGTTGCGGGTGTCGAGCTGGATACGCTTGGCGCCGTACGTGCGCGCGGTCTCCTCGACCGCCTTCAGCAACTGCCCGCCGCCCCCCGTGCCGCGCACCTCGGGACGTACGAAAACCCTTGTCAGCTCGGCCAGTTCGGCGTCGAGCAGCACCATCCCGGCACACGCCGACGGCTTGCCCTCGTAGCGCCCGACGACGAACGTGCCGGTCGGCTCCACCAGCAGATCCGTGCCGTCGTCGGTCAGCCCCTCGTCGATCTCCTGCTCCGTGGCGGGGCGCTCCCAGTAGCGGCTCGCGACCTCGTCGTAGTAGTCGCGGCGAAGTGTGGTCGCGTCCGCGGTGCGGGGGTCTTCGGTGGTGATGATCCAGGTCATCGCCCCTCTGTACCCGAAGCAGCGGCCGTTTGACCACCGGATTACGGGCTACCCGGTGGACGAGGGGCCGTAACTCTGCGGGCCCCGAGCCCCAAGTACCGGAAAGGCAGAGCATGTCCACAGTCCTGATCATTGTGCTGATCGTGGTGGTCGTGATCGCCGCCGCGGCGGCTGTCGTCCTCCTCGGTCCCGGACGGGGCCGGGCGGGCGGCGGGAGCCTGAAGCGGCGGTTCGGCCCCGAGTACGAAAGGGTGCTGGCCCGGCACGACGGCGACTCCGGGGCCGCCGAGCGCGAGCTGGGCGAGCGGGTGAAGCGGTACGGCGACTTCCGCCCGCGCCCGCTGCCGCAGGAGCGGCACGAGAGTTACGTGGCCCTGTGGGCCGGGGTGCAGGAGCAGTTCGTCGACTCCCCGCAGAAGGCGGTCGCCGAGGCGGACCGGCTGCTGTCGGCGGTCGCCGTCGAACGGGGCTACCCGGACGGCGAGTCCGAGCAGATCGAGGCACTGTCCGTGCACCACGGCCCGGTCGTCGACGGATTCCGCCGGGTACGGCGCGCGGCACGCGGCGAGGGCGGTACGGAGGAGATGCGAGAGGCCGTGGTCGAGGCCCGCGCCCTGTTCGAGGCGCTGGTGGCGGACCCCCGCGCACAGACCCTGCACGCCAAGAGGAGTGGAGTCTGACATGACGTACGAAGCCGGAAACGAGAGGCCCGCGAACAGTGGGCAGGGGCTCGGTCAGGGACACGGTCAGGGACAGGGGCACGGTCAGGGCAGGGACGCCGGGGCGCACCGGGTGCCGGCCCCCTCCGAGCGCGGCGCGGAAGCAGTGCCGGACGCGCTGCACGACCCGGTGCAGGCCGATCAACGGGGCCGCAGCGCACGGGACATCGGGGTGACAGGGGCGGGCGGATCGAACGAGGTCGGTCCGCTGCACCGGCCGCCGGAGGGGCAGGCGGCGACCCCGGGGCACCGGCAGGACCAGGAGCGCGGCGCGCAGCCCACTTCGCTCCTTCCGCACGGTGAGCGCGACAAGCTGGGGCTGCGCCTCCAGCAGGCCCTCAACCACTTCGTCGACGAACCGCGGCACGCGGTCGAGGAGGCCGACCGCGTACTGGAGGAGGCCGCCCGTCACGTCACGGAGACCCTCGCCGAGCACCGCCGTTCGCTCCGTGGCGCCTGGGAGCCCGAGGGCCGGGCGACGGAGACGGAGGAACTGCGGGTCGCCCTGCGCAAGTACCGCGAGGTGACGGAGCGGCTGCTCCAGCTGTAGACCGGACGCCCTCAGGTCCAGAGACCGGTCCCGGACACTGCCGGACGGCCTCAGGCGGTCTTCGGACCCGCCTGCTGGACCACCTCGAACGACCACACAGTGGAGCCGGAGGCGGCGGGCTTGGGGTGCTCGCCGCCTCCTCCGCTGCCCGCACCGCGCTGGTGGGCCTCCTTCATCGGCCCCTCCATCCACGCCTTGAATGACTCCTCGTCGCGCCACCGCGTGTACACGAGGTACTGGTCGGTGCCCTCGACGGGCCGCAGCAGCTCGAACCACTCGAATCCGTCGGAGTTCTCCACGGACCCGGCGCGCGACGAGAACCGCTTCTCCAGGACCTCCCGCTGCTCGGCAGGCACGGTCAGTGCGTTGATCTTCACGATGCTCATGCGTTCCATCCTGCCGTACGGGACTGACATCGGGCGGGGCGGGCGGAGTGGGCGGATCGGGCAGATCGGGCGGACAGGCCCGTTGTCAGTGGTCGTCGGTAGTGTCGTTGGTCCGGGAAGCCTGGGGCGGGAGCTGGAGAGGTGAGGGGGGCGGTCGTGCGGGACGGGGCGGGGATCACGCGGTTTGCCGAGCGGTGGTTGGGGCTTGCCGGAGGCGGGGACGAGGGCGGGGGCTTCGTGTGGTCGCCGGCCGGGCTGTGGCTGGCGCTGGGTGTGGTGGCGGCCGGGGCGAAGGGCGAGACCGCCGACGAGCTGCGGCAGCTGCTGGGGGTTGCTGGGGACGACGCGGCGAAGGCCGTGGGTGAGGTGGGGCGTGCGCTGGCGGGCACCGACGCGCTCGGGGTGGCCACCTGTGTGTGGAGCAGGGTGCCGGTGCACCGGGACTTTCAGGACGCGCTGCCCGGGGTCGCCGTGGGGCGGCTCGATCCCGCGGAGATCGACGGCTGGGTGCGGGCCGTGACGGGGGGCCTGGTCGAGCGGCTGCCGGTGCGGGTGGGGGACGACGTCCTGGTCGCCGTTGTCAACGCCCTTGCGCTGAAGGCCCGTTGGGAGTTCCCCTTCGAGTCATCGGCGACCCGGGAGCGGGACTTTACGGCTGCCGCGGGGATACGGCACCGGGTGCCGACCATGCACAAGGGGGTCCCGCTCGCGGACGCCTGGACGGTCGGCCCGACCAGGGTGGTGGAGCTGCGCTGCCGCGTGGAGCAGGGTGGTGCCCCGGCCAGGGTGCGGTTCCTGTTGGGGGCGGAGGGGGCCGGGCCCCGGGACGTACTGCCTGCCGGGTGGGCCGGGCCCGGTGACCGGGCGCCGCTGGACACCGACCTCGTGGCAATCGCGCTGCCGCGGCTCTCGCTCCGTACGACCGTCGAAGTGACCGACCAGCTGGCCGCCTTGGGTATCCACCGGGCGACCACGGAGTCCGCCGACTTCTCCGGAATGTCCCCGGAGCGCCTCGCCGTCTCACGGGTGGTGCAGGAAGCCGTCCTCAAGGTCGCCGAGGAGGGGGTGGAGGCCGCCGCCGTGAGCGCGGTGCTGATGGCGCCCGGCGGTGCGCCGCCGCCTCCGCGGCGGACTGAGACGATCCGCTTCGAGCGGCCCTTCGGGATCGTCGTGCTCGACGCGAGCGGGGAGGTCCCGTTGTTTATTGCCTGGCAGGAGGGGGTCCCCAACGGCTAGAACGGAGCGTCGTGTTCATCGTTGTCGCAGAGGCTGGGAGTCACCCCGTGGCGGGTCAAGGTGTCGAGGCGTTCTTCTCCGGCGGGCGGCTCACGTCCGTACCGCGCAAACCTGCCCGCCGCGAGCAGCTGCTCGCGCATCTGACCGAGACCCTTTTCGTCTCCGGCCGCGACTACACCGAGCGCGAGGTCAACGACACGATCAGGGCCGTGCACGAGGACTGTTCGGCGCTGCGCCGCTATCTCGTCGAGGGCGGCTTCCTGTCCCGTACGAAGGACGGCAGCAGCTACCGCCGCGTCAGCGCCTAGGCGTACGAGCGCATGGGTGCGTAGCCGTACGAGCGCATGGGCGCGTGGCCGTACGTGCGCATGGGTGCGTGGCCGTACGCGCGCATGGACGCGTAGCCGTACGAGTCATACCCGTACGTACGAGGTTCTTCAGGCGGCCCTGACCCGAAGCTCCTTGATCCCGTTCAGCCAGGCCGAGCGGAGCCGTCGCGGGTCGCCCGCCAGGTGCAGGTCCGGGAGGGCGTCCGCGAGGGCGTTGAAGATCAGGTTGATCTCCAGGACCGCGAGGGACTTGCCGAGGCAGAAGTGCGGACCGCCGCCGCCGAAGCCCAGGTGCGGGTTCGGGTCGCGGGTGATGTCGAACTTCTCCGGCTCGTCGAAGACCTCAGGGTCTTGGTTGGCCGAGGAGTAGAACATCCCGACCCGGTCGCCCTTCTTGATCCGCTGTCCGCCCAGTTCCACGTCCTGAGTCGCGGTCCGCTGGAAGGACACGACCGGCGTTGCCCAGCGCACGATCTCCTCGGCGGTGGTCTCCGGGCGCTCCCTCTTGTAGAGCTCCCACTCCTCGGGGTGGGTGAGGAACGCGTGCATGCCGTGGCTGATGGCGTTGCGGGTGGTCTCGTTGCCGGCCACGGCCAGCAGGATCACGAAGAAGCCGAACTCGTCGGAGGCGAGGTTCCCGTCGCCCTCCGCCGCGACCAGCTGCGACACGATGTCCTTGGCCGGGCATTCCTTGCGCGCCGCCGCCAGGTTCATCGCGTACGACACGATCTCCATGGCCGCCTCGGCGCCGATCTCCTCGGTGATCGCGTACTCGGGGTCGTCGTACGCCGCCATCTTGTTGGACCAGTCGAAGATCTTGCTGCGGTCCTCCTGCGGTACGCCGATGAGCTCGGCGATCGCCTGAAGGGGGAGTTCTACGGCGATGTTCGTGACGAAGTCGAAGCTGCCGTCGCCCTTCTGTGCCTCCGCCAACGCGGCCTCGACGATCTTGTGCGCCCGGTCGCGCAGTGCGTTCTCCAGGGAGCGGATGGCGCGCGGGGTGAAGCCGCGCTGCACGATCTGGCGGACCCGGGTGTGCTCCGGCGGGTCCATGTTCAGCATGATCAGCTTCTGGACCTCGATCTGGTCGCGGCTGATCGACTCGTTGAAGCGGATCACCGCGGTGTTGGTGTTCGAGGAGAACAGCTCGGGGTGCGTGGAGACGTACTTGACGTCCTCGTGCCGCGTCACCACCCAGTAGCCGGCGTCGTCGAACCCGGAGATCCCGGGCGTCTGCGCGCACCACCAGACGGGCGCGGTCTGCCGCATCGCCGCGAACTCGGGGAGGGGTACGCCGGACTGGAGGACGTCGGGATCGGTGAAGTCGAACCCTTCGGGGAGGACGGGGCAGGACATCGGCAACTCCCTGTCGCTAAGACTCGTCTGATGGCCCATCAGAAGTCGTCCGCAAGGTAGTAACGAGTTCTACAAGTGGCAAGACCCTTGCGCACTCGGGCCGTTCTTCACGAGACTGACCGGAGAACTAGAACGCGTACTAATTCCGGTGAGAAGAGGACGAGCTCATGGCCGCGGAACCCGTCATCGTCGAAGCCGTACGCACCCCCATCGGCAAACGCGGGGGCGCGCTCGCCAACCTGCATCCCGCCTATCTGCTGGGTGAGACCTACCGGGAGCTGCTCGGCCGCACCGGCATCCCCGCCGACTGCGTCGAGCAGGTCGTCGGCGGCACCGTCACGCACGCCGGCGAGCAGTCGATGAACCCGGTGCGCAACGCATGGCTGGCGATGGGGCTTCCGTACGAGACGGCGGCGACCACCGTCGACTGCCAGTGCGGCTCCTCGCAGCAGGCCAACCACATGGTCGCCAACATGATCGCGGCCGGAGTCATCGACATCGGCATCGGCTGCGGGGTCGAGGCGATGAGCCGGGTGCCGCTGGGCAGCGGCTCCAAGCACGGGCCCGGCAAGCCGTTCCCCGACGAGTGGAACGTGGATCTGCCCAACCAGTTCGAGGCGGCCGAGCGGATCGCCAGGCACCGGGGACTGACCCGTGAACGGGTCGACTCGCTGGGCCTGATGTCGCAGGAGCGGGCGGCGGCCGCATGGGCGGAGGAGCGCTTCAAGCGGGAGACGTTCGCCGTGCAGGTGCCGACGAACGAGGAGGAGCAGGCCGCGGGGCAGGGCATGTGGCGGCTCGTCGACCGCGACGAGGGATTGCGGGACACGTCGATGGAGGCCCTGGGCGCACTGAAACCGGTGATGCCGACGGCCGTGCACACCGCGGGGAACTCCTCGCAGATCTCCGACGGCGCGTGCGCGCTCATGTGGGCGTCGAAGCGGATGGCGCGGGCGCTCAAGCTCAAGGCGCGGGCTCGGATCGTCGCGCAGGCGCTGGTCGGTTCCGACCCGCACTACCACCTGGACGGGCCGATCGACGCGACGCGGGCGGTGCTCGGCAAGGCGGGCATGTCGCTCAAGGACATCGACCTGGTCGAGATCAACGAGGCTTTCGCCTCGGTGGTGTTGAGCTGGGGGCAGGTCTTCGAGCAGGACCTGGAGAAGGTCAATGTGAACGGCGGTGCCATCGCGCTCGGCCATCCGGTGGGAGCGACCGGGGCCCGGCTGATCACCACGGCGCTGCACGAACTGGAGCGCAGGGACAAGGAGTTCGCGCTGATCACGATGTGCGCGGGCGGGGCGCTGGCGACGGGGACGATCATTCAGCGGCTGTGAGGGGACAGGGGCTCCGGGGCTGGGACCGGGGCCCCGGGGGTGGGGCCGGGGCTGGGCGCTGAGTGCCGGGTACGCGGTGGAGTGCGGTATGCCGCAGTTTGGGGGTGGTGTTGAACGCACCTCAACAGTGCGGCCAGCCGCATGGTGGTGGATCGGCGGCGTACCTAATGTCGAGACATGAAGCAGACACGCGCAGCAACTACCGCACTGGTCACCGTCGTTGCTCTCGCCGGGCTCGCAGCAGCTCCGGCGCTGGCGGCCACGGCACCCGCCGCCCCGGCCGGCGCTCCGTCCGCCGTCCCGGTCGCCACCTCGGCCGTCTTTGAGGCGGCGGCGCAGAAGCGCACCGGCCGAGGTGCACTGCTCTCCGTCACTCCGCTGGGCGAGCTGGGCCGGGGCGAGGTCGCCGCGTACCTCGCCAAGGGAGGCCTTGAGGCGGACGCGCAGCTGGTGAGGTACGGCCTCGCCGCGTACCGGCTGACATACCGGACGGTGACGCCGCAGGGCGCCCCGACCACGGCCACCGGACTGTTCGTGCTGCCCAAGGGGCTGCCCAAGGGTGGCGACCGCCGGCTGCCGGTCGTCTCCGACACGCACGGCACCATGATCCACCGTGACTACGCCCCGTCGGTGGGTGACGACTTCGGCCGTCTCTCGTCCTACCTGTACGCGAGTACGGGCCGGGCGGTCGCCGCCCCCGACTACCTCGGGCTCGGCAAGGGGCCCGGCCTGCACCCGTACATGGACACCAAGTCCGCCGTCACCGCCACGGTCGACATGCTGCGTGCCTCGCGCCGGGCCGCGAAGCAGCTCGGCCGGCCGCTGAGCGGCGACGTCTACGCCACCGGCTTCTCACAGGGCGGCCAGGTCGCGATGGCGGTCGGCCGCGAGCTGGCCCGGGGCGCCGGCAGCACCGGCGGCGACCGGCACTTCCGGCTGAAGGCCCTCGCCCCCGTCGCCGGACCGTACGACCTGGGCGGCACGGAAATACCGGCGCTGTACGACGGCCGGGTCAGCCCGATGAGCGGCCTCTTCTACACCTCGTACTTCCTCACCGCCCAGAACCGGATCCACCCCCTCTACAAGGACCCCGCCGAGGTCTTCCGGCAGCCCTACGCGAAGGTCGTCGAGGAGCTCTTCGACACCCGGCACACCGAGGAGGACGTCGCCAGGAACCTCCCCGGCTCGATAAAGGAACTCCTCACCCCCGGCTTCTACGAGAAGATGCGCCACCCCAGCGGCGCACTGCTCAAGGCGATCGAGGCCAACGACGGGACCTGCGACTGGAAGCCGAGGGTGCCGGTGCGGCTCCACACCTCGTCCGGCGACACCGACGTACCCATCGGCAACGCGCGCACCTGCGCCGCCGACCTGGCCGACAACGGAGTGAAGGCCCCGGTGATCGACCAGGGAAAGGTCGACCACTTCGGGGCCTTCAAGAAGTCCGCACCGCAGATAGCACGGTGGTTCGCGGCACTGGACCGGTAGGGCTCAGTACCAGTTGTTCTGCTGCCAGAAGTCCCACGCGCCACAGGGGCTGCCGTACCGCGAATTCATGTAGTCCAGACCCCACTCGATCTGGGTCTTCGGGTTTTCCTTCCAGTCCGCGCCGGCCGAGGACATCTTCGACGCGGGGAGCGCCTGGACCAGGCCGTACGCACCGGAGGAGGCGTTGGTGGCGTGATGGTTCCAGCCGGACTCGTGCGACACGATCTTGCTGAAGCACTGGTACTGGGCTGCGGGCATCATCTGCCGGGCCACGTCCTGGGCGGAGGCGGGGGCCGCCGATGCCGGGGAGGAAGCTCCGAAGACGGCACCCGCAGCACCCAGCAGGGCGGTGGCGCCGACGACGGCGGTCTTCTGGCGGGCGGTGAAACGGCTGATGAAAGCGAACGACACGAAAGGGGGCCTAACGTCGGGGACAGATCTGCCGCACGCGATGCCCTGAGGCTCGGGGGGAGGGGCACCACGGCGGAAAGCGGAGCCGTCCGGCGCCCTGCGGCTGAACCAATGAAGCAGCCGTGGACCGGCCCCGCAAGCACCGCTCTTACTAGTGGAAGCGGCGAGGCAGGCACAACGGGCCGACTTCGCACCGGGAGGAATACCCCAGGTCGGACGGGGTGCGGCAGGGGTGGGCGAGGGGCCGGACGGTCTACTACCCCGGATAGTTAAGGACTAAGGTCCTATGGCTCGCTTCACACCACCGGGACCCCGTTTTGCACGGAGCGGAATCGCCCGACTACGGCTTTTCGGGCGACTACGGCATTGGCGAGGCCTCGGGGTGGGGCGGTGCCCCGGGAGCGGACGGCGTCCCGGGGGCAGGCAGCGGCTCGAAGGAGACCGGGGCTTCGAAGGCCGCCCGCCTGGTGGCGCGGCGCAGTGCCTTCAGGAGGGCAGGGCCGACCGTCAGTGTCAGGACGACCGTGAGGACCGCCCGGCCCAGGTCCCAGCCCACCGAGGTGGCCAGGCAGTACGCGAGGAAACGGACCAGGTTCTCGTGCAGTGGGTCGCCCGGTACGAAGGAGACACCGGTGGAGAGGCCGCCGATGTACGTCCAGCCCTGGAGGTTCATGACCGTGCCGTAGAAGAAGGCGGCCGCCGCCCCGTACAGGGCGAGCAGCACCAGCTCGCCCCACCCGCGCAGCCGCTCCCAGCCGGGCAGCAGCCCGGCGCCCATCGTGAACCAGCCCATGGCCAGCATCTGGAAAGGCATCCACGGCCCCACCCCACCGGTGAGCAGAGCGGAGGCGAAGATCGTGACCGACCCGAGGACGAAACCGAAGCCGGGCCCCAGCACCCGCCCGCTCAGCACCATCAGGAAGAACATCGGCTCCAGGCCGGCCGTCCCCGCTCCGAGCGGGCGCAGCGCCGCGCCCACGGCGGCCAGCACTCCCAGCATCGCGACGGCTTTCGCGTCGAGGCCCGAGTCGGAGATCGTCGCCACCACCACCGCGACCAGCAGCGGCAGCAGCGCGGCGAACAGCCACGGCGCGTCCTTGGAGTGTGCGAGCCCGGCGGCCGAGTCGGCGAGCAGCGGCCATCCGAAGGCGATCACCCCGACCAGGCTGACCAGTACGAGCGCGGCCACGGACCGGGGCCCCAGCCGCACCGGCCGGACGGCGCTCACCGTCCGTCCCCCGGAGTGTCCTGGCCCGGCTTGCTCCAGCCCGGCGTGGCCCGGCCGGGCGTCTGTCGACCCGGAGTGCTCCGGCCCGGCGCGTCCGGTCCCAGCAGGTCCTGGCCCGGCGCGTCCGGTCCCAGCGGGTCCTGGCCGGGTGCGTCCCGGCCCAGTGCGTCTGCCACCTGCGTCACGGTCAGCCACTCCTGCGGTGCGAGGACCTTCGCCACCTGGGGTGCGAAAGAAGGAGAGGACACGACCACTTCCGGCGTCGGACCGTCCGCGACGACCTCCCCGTCCGCGAGGATCACCACCCGGTGCGCCAGCTCGGCGGCCAGCTCCACGTCGTGGGTGGCCAGTACCAGGGCGTGGCCGTCCGCCGTCAGCCCGCGCAGGATCCCGACCAGCCGGGCCTTCGCCGCGTAGTCCAGACCGCGCGTCGGCTCGTCCAGCAGCAGGAGAGGAGGCTTCCCGGTGAGTACGAGGGCGAGGGCGAGAGCCAGGCGCTGGCCCTCCGACAGGTCGCGGGGGTGGGTGGAGTCCGGTACGTCCGGCAGCAGCGCGCTCACCAGCGCCCGGCAGGTGCCGGGGTCCGCGCCCGCGTCGTGGTCGGCAGCAGCGCACTCGGCGGCGACCGTGTCCGCGTACAGCAGGTCGCGCGGTTCCTGCGGTACGAGGCCCACCCGCCGCACCATCTCGCGCGGTGAGGTCTTCGCGGGAACGCGGCCGCCGACCAGGACCCGGCCGGACGACGGCTCGTGCATGCCGACCAGGGTGTTCAACAGGGTTGATTTCCCTGCCCCGTTGCGCCCCATCAGGGCCACCGTCTCCCCGGGGCGTACGGACAGGGTCACGTTCCGCAGGGCCTCGACGCGGCCCCGGCGCAGCGAGAGTCCGGCCGTTTCGGCGACCGGCGGTGCGTCGGGCGCGGGGACGGCGGCGGCAGGCGTACGGTCCGCCAGTTCGGCCCGCAGCGCGGCGGACCTGCGGCGGGCGTCCCGTACGGACAGCGGCAGTGGTGTCCACCCGGCCAGCCGGCCGAGACCCACCACGGGCGGGTACACGGGGGAGACGGCCATGACCGCGGCGCTCTCGCCCATCACAGGGGCGAGAGAGGGGCCGGGCAGCAGGACGACCTGGTCGGCGTACTGCACGACCCGCTCCAGGCGGTGCTCGGCCATCAGTACGGTCGTGCCCAGGTCGTGCACCAGGCGCTGCAGCACCGCCAGGACCTCCTCGGCGGCCGCCGGGTCCAGGGCGGACGTCGGCTCGTCGAGGACGAGGACCTTGGGGTGGGTGGTGAGGACGGACCCGAGGGCGACGCGCTGCTGCTGGCCCCCCGACAGGGTGGCGATCGGGCGGTCCCGCAGGTCGGCGAGGCCGAGCAGGTCGAGGGTCTCCTCGACGCGCCGCCGCATCACGTCGGGGGCGACGCCCAGCGACTCCATGCCGTACGCCAGCTCGTCCTCGACGGTGTCGGTGACGAAGTGCGAGAGGGGGTCCTGGCCGACCGTGCCGACCACGTCCGCGAGTTCGCGCGGCTTGTGGGTGCGGGTGTCGCGGCCGTCAACGGTGACCCGGCCGGTCAGCACGCCCCCGGTGAAGTGCGGCACCAGACCGGACACCGCGCCGAGCAGTGTCGACTTGCCGACTCCGGACGGACCGACGAGCAGCACCAGCTCGCCCTCGGGGACGGTGAGGTCGATGCCCTGGAGAGCGGGGACATCGGCGCCGTCGTACCGGACGGAGACGTTCTCGAACCGGATCACTTCACGTTCCCTAGGGGAGGAGCAGGTACAGGGGCCACGAACGCGGGCAGCAGCCCGATCAGTACCGACAGCGCGGGCCACAGCGGGAGCTCGGGCGCCACCAGCGGCAGCACCCCGGGGTGCAGGGCCCCGGGAGCGTACGAACCGGCCCAGATCATCAGCCCCGCCACGGCCGCGCCCGAACCGGCGACCAGCCAGGCCCGCACCCCCCACCGGTCCGGCCGGTACCGGGTGCGCACACTGCGGCGCCCGCCGAGCCGGAGCCCGGCCATGGCGGCGGCGAGCCCGATCAGCAGCACCGGCAGCCCGTACCCGGCACCCTCGGCCGCGAGCAGCCCGTACGTCCCGGCGCACACGCCGAGCAGCCCGCCCAGGGTGAGCGCGGTCGTCAAGTGCCGTACGGCGGGCGGCACTTGGGCGGTGCGCCCGTACCCCCGCGCGTCCATGGACGCGGCCAGCGCCACGGACCGCTCCAGCGCGCCCTCCAGCACCGGGAGGCCGATCTGGAGCAGCGCCTTCACCCCGCCGGTGGGCCGGCCGCGCAGCCGCCTGGCGGACCGCAGCCGGACCACGTCGGAGACCATGTTCGGCGCGAAGGTCATGGCGACCACCACGGCCACCCCCGCCTCGTACAGGGCGCCCGGCAACGACTTCAGCAGCCGTGCCGGATTGGCGAGCGCGTTCGCGGCGCCCACGCAGATCAGCAGGGTGGCCAGGTTCAGGCCGTCGTACAGCGCGAAGACCAGCTGTTCGGCGGTCACCTTCCCGCCGAGCCGCACGCCCTTCGCCCAGTCGGGCAGCGGCACCTCGGGCAGCGCGAACAGCACGTGCTGCCCCGGAATGGGCGACCCCAGGAACACCGAGAACACCAGCCGGATCACCAGCACCATCAGCCCGAGCTTGACGAACGCCCCGTACGACCGCGCCCACGGCGCATCGGTGCGGCGCGCGGCGACCACGTAACCGGCGACCCCGACCAGCAGTCCGAGCAGCAGCGGATGGGTGGTCCGGGACGCGGCGGTGGCGAGGCCGAGCGCCCACAGCCACCAGGCCCCGGCGTGCAGGGCGTTGCTGCGGCTGGCGGCGGGGGCGCGCAGACCCGGGACGACCGTGCTCATCCCCGGCGGCGGCGTGCCTGCCACACGGCGGCCGCGCCGAGCACCAGGACCGCTGCGAACCCGACGATCAGACCGGCGGACGGGCCGCCGTCGCCCTCGCCCTGGCCCGCGGCAGAGGAAGAAGCGGAATCAGAAGAGGCAGGGGAGGGGGAGGCTGCGGCCGAGGACTTCCCCGACACCTGCTCGGCACATCCGGCCTTCGGGTATCCGGCGATCGCGCACAGCAGCGCCGCGTTGTTGTACCGCAGCGGCCGCGCCACTTCCGCGAGTGCCTCGGCGGTCGTCGCATCCGTTCCGACCTGCGCACATACGGTGCGAGGCGCGGGCGGCTTCTCACCGGCGGGCGCATCCTGGGCCGTGCCGAAGTCAAGGACGAGAGCGATCCGCTTGGTGTCCTCCTTGGCCGGGGTCTTCGCGCAGGCAGCACCGAAGTCGGCGTTCCCGCGCGGTTTCGCCGCGTCCTGCGAGTCCTGGCTCACGGCGAACCGGAATCCCTGCACGGCGCCGTCGGCCGGGTGGGTGGTGGACGCGCCCTGGGTCGCGTACGCCCACTTGGAGCCGTCGCGCTCCCAGAACGACCAGTAGCGGTAGCCGGAGGAGGAGGTGTCGGAGGTGTCCGAGGTGTAAGCGGCCTCGGCGGCCTGCGCGGCCGGTGCCAGCGCGCACAGTGCGGCCGCCACCGTCACCAGCGGCGCACCGAGCTTCGTCCGGAGATTCACAGCTGCCGGTTCTTCTTGTTGCGCCCGCTGATCAGGAAGCCCGCTCCCATGCTCGCCACGAACGCGACGCCGACGATCCACCAGGTCGCGGAGGAGCCGCCCTCGTCCTTCTTCGCGTCCTCGGCGTCGGCCGCAGCCGCCTTTCCGGACTTCTCGGGCTTCCCCTCGGGCGCGGGACCGGTCGCGTTCAGCTGCGCGACGAGGTCGGCGCCGCCGAAGGAGTTCGGGTCCATGCCGGTGGCGTGCGCGGCGAAGATCAGCTGGGCGTACGCGGCGGGGCCTGTCGTCTTCGCCCAGGCTGCGGAGTTCTTCGCCAGCCAGGCGGCGGACTTGGCGGCGGCGTCCTTGTGCCCGTCGGCGGCGAGCGCCACGACGGCGTCGGCGGTGTTGCCGAAGTCGGGCTGGGCCTCGGCGCCCGGCATCGCCGACCTCAGGTGCTGGCCGTACTTGGTGAGCAGCCGGGAGAGGTAGTCGGAGCCCGCCGACGCGGCGGTCTCCGGGTCGGAGATGCCCTGCTTGCAGCCGGGGGCGCCCTCGATCGCCTTGTTCGCCTTCGGGGCGTCGACGACCAGGCCCTTGCCGAGGGAGGCGGTCACCACGGCGGCGGTCGCGTCGGCGTTCGGGAAGAGCTTGCCGGACTTGTCGGGCTGGAAGGCGAAGGAACCCTGGTTCTCGGGCTTTCCGTCACAGTTGATCTGGAAGGAGAGCAGCGCCACCAGCGGAGACTCGCCGTCCTTGCCCTTCCAGTCCCCGGGCTTCTCGCCCGCGGCGGTCAGTGCGCCCACGACGATCGACGTGGAGTTCGCGTCGGACGGCGTCCCCGGTGCGTACGCCCACCCGCCGTCCTTGTTCTGTACGGACTTCAGCCAGCCGACGGCCTTCTTCACGGCCGCGTCCTGCCCGCCCAGCGCGCTCAGCGCCTGCACGGCGGCGGACGTCGCGTTGCTGTCGACCATGGTCTTGGCGTCGCAGGCCTTGCCCGCGTCCGCCCGGAAGGCCGCGAAGCCACCGTTTGCGCACTGCTGACCCACCAGCCAGTCCACGGCCTTGGCGGAAGGTGTCACTCCGACCGTCTTCTGCGCGAGCAGAGCCAGCGACTGCCGGAAGACACCGTCGTACGTCGGGTCCCCCTTCCCGTACAGCCCGGACGGAACGGCGACGGGCGACGGGGTCGGCGCGGCGGAGGCGACGGGGGCGGCCACCGCGCCGACGACGGCGGTGACGGCGAGCGCTGCGGCGCTGCGGCGAAGGGTGATCATGCCCGCATTCTACCGACCGGTACCCGGGCCGGGGCCGGAGCAGATGGCCGACAGGTCACCGGCAGGCCGTCGCCGGACCGCGGTCAGTCCGCGGTCAGACCGCGCTCGGAGCGCCGTCAGAGCGCCGTGTACGTCACCGGGTCGCTGCCAGGCACCGCCTCCGCGTGCCCCAGTTTCACCAGTCGGCGCAGATGGGCCTCGGCCTCCGAGACGGCGATGTTCCGGGACCCGTACGGGATCTGCTCCCACGGCCTGTTCCACTCCATGCGCTCCGCGAGCTGCCAGGGGGTGAGGGGAGTGGCGAGGAGGGTGCGCAGGCCGGTGAGGCGTTCCTCGTGGTGGGCGAGGAGTTCGTCGACGCGTGCGCGCGGGGTGGTGAAGGCGTACTGGTGGGCGGGGAGGACCTCGGCGGCGCCGAGGCGGCCGACGCGCTCCAGGGAGGCGAGGTAGTCCCCGAGGGGATCGGCGGGGGAGTCGGAGTCCGGGTCCTCGTACAGGCCGATGTGCGGGGTGATCCCGGGCAGGAGGTGGTCGCCGGAGAAGAGGCGGCCGTGGCCGGGGAGATTGCCGGGGTGCTGCTCCTCCAGGTGCAGGCAGACATGGCCGGGGGTGTGGCCCGGAGTCCAAACGGCGCGCAGCTTCCGGCCGGCCAGGGGCAGCAGTTCGCCGGGGGCGATCTCCCGGTCGGGGAGGGCGGCCCGCAGCCCGGGGAGCGTACGCGTCCGGCCCGAGTCGCGTGCCGCGACGAGCGGGGCGAGGTGCTCCTCGGGGGCTCCGGCGGCGGCCAGTTTGGCGGTCAGGTAGGTGAGCCAGGCGCCCGGTTCGGTGCTGCGGGTGCGGCGGACGACCTCCGCGTCGGCGGCGTGCATGGCGATCCACGCCCCGGAGGCGTCCCGTACCTGCCCCGAGAGGCCGTGGTGGTCGGGGTGGTGGTGGGTGATCAGCACTCCGTGGACGTCCTCGACCCGTACATCCAGGGAGGCGAGTCCGGCGGTGAGGGTGTCCCAGGAGGCGGGGTCGTCCCAGCCGGTGTCGACGAGGACCGGCCCCCGGTCGGTGTCCAGCAGGTGGACGAGGGTGTGGCCGAGCGGGTTGTCGGGGATCGGGACCTTGATGCTCCAGACGCCGCCGCCGTGGTCGAGCACTCCGGGCGCGGTTTCGCCCGCTCCGCCCGTACCTTCTGCTCCGCCCGCTCCGCCCGTACCGTCTGCGCCGCTCACGCTCTGCGTCATGGCTCCCCCAACTGTCCAAAGTGGTGCGGGACTTGCCTCGCGGTCACTATAACTAGAACGGGTTCCATCGGGCGTGAGGGTGTGAGGGTTCGTGGGTGGCTCAACCCCGAGCCGTCTCAGGGGTGTTGTCGGGGTCGCCCCGTGGTTGTCCCCGATGGTCCGGGTGTCTGTACACGGACAGGATCGGGGCATGACGAACCCGACGTACGCAGCCCCCGCCCCCACCTACCCCTCCGCCGCCCCGGACCGCCTCACCCGTACCGCCCTCGTCGCGGGCCCTCTGGCCCTCGCCGCGTACGGCCTCATCCGACTCCTCAGTGAACGCGGCGTGCCGAGTGCGGGCTGGAGCGCAGGCCATCTCGCCATGCTGGCAGGGGTGTTGCTCTTCATTCCGGTGCTGCTGCACCTGCGCCGAGCTGCCCCCGCGGCCAGGCGCATCCCAGCCGCCGCGGCCCTCGCGGTGGGGATGCTGGGGCTCGTCGCCACCGCCGCGCAGGCGGTGATCGACCTGGCGGCCGGCTTCATGGCGGCCGACCGCCCCGCGATGGTCGAGATCTTCCAGCAGGTCCAGGACGTGCCGGGGGTCGAGCCCGTGGTCTACGGCGTCGTTCCGCCGCTCTTCTTCCTCGGTCTGATCGCCCTCGCCGCACTGGCGGCGCTCCCGCCGCGCACCAAGCTGTTCATGGTGGCCGCGCTGATCCTCGGCACGGTCCTGATGGCAGTGAACCTCAACTTCCTCTCCCTGGGAGGCCTCTGCTTCCTCCTGGCGTGCGCCCCGCTCCTCCCGCGCGGCCGCGTCGCGCCCCTTCCCCGTACGAACTAGAACTGGTATCAGTTCGAGGGAGGTAGCTGACGAGACGTCAGCACCACCGTGCGCGACCGGACTTGCGGGAGGCAGCAGCCATGACCGAGCTTGTGGAGCACCAGCAGCTTTATGTGGGCGGGACGTTGACGAGCCCCCTCGGCCAGGACTCCATCGAGGTCGTCTCCCCACACACCGAGCAGGTCATCGGCCGTGTCCCGCACGCGAGCGAGGCGGACGTGGACCGGGCCGTGGCAGCGGCCAGGAAGGCCTTCGACTCCGGTGGCTGGCCCCGCACGTCCCTGGACGAGCGGATCGCCGTTGTCACCCGCATCAAGGACGCGATCGCCGTACGCCACGAGGAGCTGGCCCGCGTCATCTCCTGCGAGAACGGCACCCCGTACACCGCGAGCATCATGATGCAGGCACTCTCCGCGATGATGGTCTGGGACACGGCGATCAAGGTGGCGCAGGAGGTCCCGCTGGAGACGAGCCGCACCGGCGTCCTGGGCAATCTCCTCGTCCGCCGCGAACCGGTCGGCGTCGTCGCGGCCGTCGTCCCGTGGAACGTCCCGCAGTTCACGGCCGCCGCGAAGCTCGCCCCCGCCCTGCTCGCCGGATGCACGGTCGTCCTGAAGGTGTCCCCGGAAACCCCCCTCGACTCCTACATCCTCGGCGAGATCTGCGCGGAGGCGGGCCTTCCGGAGGGGGTGCTCTCGATCATTCCCGCCGACCGCGAGGTCAGCGAGTACCTGGTCGGCCACCCGGACGTCGACAAGGTGTCCTTCACCGGCTCCGTGGCCGCCGGCAAGCGCGTCATGGAGGTCGCTTCCCGCAACCTCAGCCGCGTCACCCTGGAACTGGGCGGCAAATCGGCCGCCGTGATCCTCCCCGACGCCGACCTGGCGACCGCGGTGGCGGGCATCGTCCCCTTTGCCTGGATGCTCAACGGCCAGGCCTGCGTGGCGCAGTCCCGCATCCTGGCCCCCCGCGCCCGCTACGAGGAGTTCGCCGAAGCCTTCGCCGCGGCGGCGGGCGCCCTCAAGGTCGGCGACCCCATGGACCCGGCCACCGAGGTCGGCCCGCTGGTCGCCCGCCGCCAGCAGCAGCGCTCCCTCGACTACATCCGCATCGGCCAGGAGGAGGGCGCCAAGATCCTCGCGGGCGGCGGCCGCCCGGCCTCCCAGCAGACCGGCTGGTACGTCGAGCCCACCCTCTTCGGCAACGTCGACAACTCCATGCGCATCGCCCGCGAGGAAATCTTCGGCCCGGTGATCTGTCTTCTCCCGTACGAGGACGAGGCCGACGCGCTCCGTATCGCCAACGACTCCGAGTACGGCCTGAGCGGCAGCGTCTGGACGGCGGACGTCGAGCACGGCATCGACATCGCCCGCCAGGTGCGCACCGGCACCTACTCGGTCAACACCTTCAGCATGGACATGATGGGCCCGTTCGGCGGCTACAAGAACTCGGGGCTGGGCCGCGAATTCGGCCCCGAGGGCTACGGCGAGTACCTGGAGCACAAGATGATCCACCTCCCGGCGGGTTACGAGGGCCCGGGGGCGTCCTGATGGGCGACCGCTGGCACGTGGAGGTGGACCGCGGCGTCTGCATCGGCTCCGGCATGTGCGTGAACACGGCCCCCGGCCGCTTCCGTCTGGACACCGCCCGCCAGTCCCACCCGGTCGAAGCCGAGTCCGACGCCCACGAGGACGTCCTCGCGGCGGCGGAGGGCTGCCCGGTCGAAGCGATCACGATCACGCTGCGGGACTCGGGGGAGGTGGTGTTCCCGCCGGAGGACTGACAGGGCTCCTCCTTCGGGGCCGGCGGATCAGTCCTCCTCCGCCGTCAGGTCGATCAGTCTGCACACCGTCTCGATGTCGATCTTTACCTGGGCGATCGACGCCCGCCCCGACAGCCAGGTGATCAGCGCCGAGTGCCAGGTGTGCTCGATGACGCGGACCGCCGAGAGCTGTTCCGGGGTGGGGCGGCGGGCCTCCGTGTCCAGGCCCATCGCGTCCAGGATGATCGCGGTGGTCTGGCGGGAGACGGTGTCGACCTCCGGGCTGACCGAGCGGTCGGCGAAGGTCAGGGCGCGGACCATGGCGTCGGCGAGGTTCGGTTCGCGCTGCAGCGCGCGGAAGGCGCGCATGAGCGTTTCCGCGACGCGCTCCGAGGAGGAGGTGGCGGCAGGGGGGCTCTTGCGCAGGGTGGTGTGCATGTGGCTGAGCTGGTCCTGCATGGTGGCGACCAGCAGATGCACCTTGGAGGGGAAGTAGCGGTAGAGGGTGCCCAGGGCGACTTCGGCCGCTTCTGCCACCTCGCGCATTTGTACGGCGTCGAAGCCGCCGCGGCTCGCGAGCTGGGCGCTGGCGTGCAGAATGCGGCGCCGCCGGGCTTCCTGGCGCTCCGTCAGGGGCGGGGTGGCCGGGGCGATGGCATGGGCGTTGCCGCCGCCGGACGTTCTGGCTTGCGCTTTCATGTGACCCCGTGCCCCCGTGTCCATGCCATGTCTGTGCCGTGTCCGTGCCGTGTCTGTGCCGTGTCCGTGCGAGTCAGTGCGAGTCCGCGCCGTGCCTGTACCGAGTCCGTGCCTGGTCCGCATCCGGGCGGGCCATGCTGCCGTGGCGCGAATCACCTGATCCGGACCTTACGCCGCCGCATCCTGCCGGTAGATTCAAAGCTCCGTGTCCGATCAACACTGGAACTTGTTCTAGATTAGCGCCAGCGGCTACGCTCCGGCGGAAGTGCGTCAAGAAGGGGGCCGAGAGTGACCGCTGAGGCCATACAGGCGGGCCCCCGTTCCGGGGACGCCACCGCCACTGGCACCGCCACCGCGAACGCAGCCGCGAGCGCCGGTGACCGTCCGCTGCGCATCGCGCTCCTCTCGTACAAGGGGAACCCGTTCTGCGGCGGCCAGGGCGTGTACGTCCGCCACCTGTCGCGGGAGCTGGCCCGGCTCGGGCACAGCGTCGAGGTGCTGGGCGCCCAGCCCTACCCCGTGCTCGACGAGGGCGTGCCGCTCACCGAGCTGCCGAGCCTCGACCTGTACCGCAGCCCCGACCCCTTCCGTACGCCCAAGCGGGACGAGTACCGGAACTGGATCGACGCCGTCGAGTTCGCGACGATGCGCACCGGTGGATTCCCCGAGCCGCTGACCTTCTCGCTGCGGGCGAAGCGTCATCTCCTCGCCAGGCGCGGCGAGTTCGACGTCATCCACGACAACCAGACGCTCGGGTACGGACTCCTAGGCGACCTCGGCGCGCCGCTCGTGACGACGATCCACCACCCCATCACCGTGGACCGGCAGCTCGATCTGGCCGCCGCCGGGACCCGGCTGAAGCGGGTCTCCGTACGGCGCTGGTACGGGTTCACCCGGATGCAGAAGCGGGTCGCCCGCCGGCTGCCGTCCGTGCTCACCGTGTCCGGCTCCTCGCAGGCGGAGATCGTCGAGCACCTCGGCGTGCGCCGCGACCGCGTCCACGTCGTGCACATCGGAGCCGATACGCAGCTGTGGTCGCCGGACGCGTCCGTGCCCGAGGTTCCGGGCCGCATCGTCACCACGTCGAGCGCCGATGTTCCGCTGAAGGGGCTCGTCCACCTCGTCGAGGCGCTCGCCAAGCTGCGCTCGGAGCGGCCCGACGCGCACCTCGTCGTCGTCGGGAAGCGGGCCGAGGACGGGCCCGTCGCGCAGGCCATCGAGAGGTTCGGGCTCCAGGGGGCCATCGAGTTCGTCAAGGGGATCAGCGACGCCGAGCTGGTGGACCTCGTGCGCGGCGCGCAGGTCGCCTGTGTGCCGTCCCTGTACGAGGGCTTCTCGCTGCCGGCCGCCGAGGCCATGGCCACGGGAACGCCGCTCGTCGCCACCACCGGCGGCGCCATCCCCGAGGTCGCGGGACCCGACGGTGAAACCTGCCTCGCCGTACCGCCGGGCGACGCCGACGCCCTCGCCGGACAGCTGTCGCGGCTCCTCGGCGACCCCGGGCTGCGGATGCGGCTCGGCGCGGCAGGACGGGCCCGCGTGCTGGAGAAGTTCACCTGGACACAGGCCGCGATCGGCACCGCCGAGCGCTACCGGCAAGCCCTCGCGACGCAGGCCGCCGCCGTCAAGTCCTAGGCCCCGCAAGCAACTTGCTCGAAAGAACCGCCCGAACCACCCCCACCGCCGGATGAAAGCTGAGCCCCCGTGCTGACCGTGGACTTCTCCCGCTTCCCGCTCGCCCCGGGCGACCGCGTCCTCGACCTGGGCTGCGGCGCAGGGCGGCACGCCTTCGAGTGCTACCGGCGTGGCGCCCAGGTGGTGGCCCTCGACCAGAACGGCGAGGAGATCCGCGAGGTCGCCAAGTGGTTCGCCGCCATGAAGGAGGCGGGGGAGGCGCCCGAGGGGGCCACCGCGACCGCCATGGAGGGCGACGCGCTCAACCTGCCCTTCCCGGACGCCTCGTTCGACGTCGTGATCATCTCCGAGGTCATGGAGCACATCCCCGACGACAAGGGCGTGCTCGCCGAGATGGTGCGCGTGCTGCGGCCCGGCGGGCGCATCGCGGTGACCGTGCCGCGCTACGGGCCCGAGAAGGTCTGCTGGACGCTCTCCGACGCGTACCACGAGGTCGAGGGCGGCCACATCCGCATCTACAAGGCGGACGAGCTGCTCGGGAAGATGCGCGAGGCGGGCCTCAAGCCGTACGGCACGCACCACGCGCACGCGCTGCACTCGCCGTACTGGTGGCTCAAGTGCGCGTTCGGCGTCGACAACGACAAGGCGCTGCCGGTGAAGGCGTACCACAAGCTCCTCGTCTGGGACATCATGAAGAAGCCGCTGGTCACCAGGCTCGCCGAGCAGGCGCTCAACCCGGTCGTCGGCAAGAGCTTCGTCGCGTACGCCACCAAGCCGCACCTGCCGATCGAAGCCGCAGCAGTGGCAGCCGCCGCGGACACCAAGTGACGAGCCCCGGCTACACCGAACACCTCGTCCTGCCCGGTGTTCTGACGTCCGATCAGGCAATGGAGACCGTCGCCGGAATCCTCGCCCAGCAGCGTCCGGACGGCGCCATCCCGTGGTTCCGGGGCCACCACCTCGACCCGTGGGACCACACGGAGGCCGCCATGGCGCTCGACGCTGCGGGCGAGCACGAGGCGGCGGCGCGGGCGTACGAGTGGCTGGTGAAGCACCAGAACCCGGACGGATCCTGGTACGCGGCGTACGACGACGGCGACCACGACCGTCCCACCGACCGCTCCCGCGAGACCAACTTCTGCGCGTACATAGCCGTAGGTGTCTGGCACCACTACGTCGCCACCGGCGACGACGCGTTCATCGACCGGATGTGGCCCGCCGTGTACGCGGCCGTCGAGTTCGTCCTCGCACTCCAGCAGAGCGGTGGGCAGATCGGCTGGAAGCGGGAGGAGGACGGGACGGCGGTCAACGACGCGCTGCTGACCGGGAGTTCCTCCATCCACCAGGCGCTGCGCTGCGCGCTCGCCATCGCCGAGCAGCGCGAAGAGCCGCAGCCCGACTGGGAGTTGGCGGTCGGCTCGCTGCGGCACGCGATCCAGCACCACCCCGAGCGGTTCCTCGACAAGAACCGCTACTCGATGGACTGGTACTACCCGATCCTCGCCGGAGCCCTCACCGGACCCGCCGCCAAGCAGCGCGTCGAGGCCCACTGGGACGCCTTCGTCGTACCGGATCTCGGCGTGCGCTGCGTACTGCCCAACCCGTGGGTGACGGGCGGGGAGAGCTGCGAACTCGCCCTGGCGCTCTGGGTGATGGGGGAGTCCGACCGGGCGCTGGAGATCCTCCAGTCGATCCAGCACCTGCGCGCGGACGACGGCAGCGGCCTGTACTGGACGGGTTACGTCTTCGAGGACAAGGCGATCTGGCCGCAGGAACTCACCACCTGGACCGCGGGCTCGCTGCTCCTCGCGGTGGCCGCGCTCGGCGGCGAGGAGGCGACCTGTGCGGTGTTCGGCGGCGAGCGGCTGCCGCTGGGGCTCGACCCGGAGTGCTGCTGAGCACGTCCCGATGTCGGGTACGGGGGTCGCGTCCTGATTTCGGGTACGGGGGTACGTGCGTCAGCGGCGGCGGACGGCCCCCGCGACGGCGTGCCCCACGAACAGGTAGACCACGGCCGGCAGACCGTAGCCCGCCACCACGCGCGCCCACTCCTCGTCGAAGGTGAACAGGTCGTAGGACCAGCCCGCCAGGAAGTGCGCGGCGTCCTTGATGAACCCGACCAGCGCGTTCCCCTGGTTGGCGTCCAGTAGGTAGAACAGGATCCACAGGCCCAGGATCAGGGCTGCGATGTCCGCGACGACGGCGATCAGGGTCGCGGCTGGATTTCCGGTGCGCGTACGTGTGGACATGTCGAACATGTTGCCGAGATGACGGTCGTCAAACCCGGATGGCCCCGCCCCGCTGGTGGGCGCCCGGGGCCCGGGTGACGCTGCGGGGGAGTGCTGTCGCAGCCGTTGTAGCCGTCGCTGCTGTCGCAGCCGTCGCTGCCGTCGTTCAGGCCCCGGGAGGCCCGCTGTGCCCCGTTCCGCCCTCACCGCCACCCCCGCTCGCCGTGCGCTCGTCGCCGTGCCGCTGACATGTGCGCTGCTGATGCCGCTCGCGGCCTGCAACGACGACGACAAGGCGGCCGCGAACGCGAACGCGACGAAGACCGCCACCGCCTCGCCGTCCACCGGCGAGGTCGAGAAGCAGCGGCTCGCCAAGACGCGGTTCGTCGCCAACGCGTCGCTGGCCGCCGGGGCCGCGTACCAGTGGGTCGTGAAGCCGTACAAGGCGGGCAAGTTCAAGAGCGGTGCGGACGGCCGGAAGTTCGCCCTCGTCAAGGCGGGGCTCGCGGGCGCGTTCACGTACAACAGGCTGAAGGCGGCGGTCAACAACGCCAAGGGCGACCCGCTGCTCTCCAAGGCGGTCGCCCCGCTGACCGAGGGCATCGAGTCGCTGAAGGGCCTCGGCAGCAAGCTCGCCGCGGGCAGTGCGGGCGCCGGCGAGGTCGGCCTCTTCGAGAAGGTCATCGGCGGGGTGAAGGACGCGGGCAAGGACGCGGGCGCCGCGGTCACGGACAAGGTGCCGTCGGCGGGCGAGCTGGCGAGGGGCGGGTCTGCGGCGCAGTCTCCGGCAGGGTCCCCCGCGCAGCTTCCGGCAGGGTCCCCCGCGCACCTTCCCGGCCAGCCGGGCGACCGGCTGAACGAGCGTGCAGCGCAGGCAAATTAGCTGTCCACGGCGGAGGCCGCCCGCCTAGAGTGCGGCCATGACTTTGCTTGGCTTTGACCGCTACTGCGACCAGATCGTCGAAGAGACCGCCCGGCTGCGGACGGCGATATCCGGCGCCGACCTCCGGGCGATGGTGCCGTCCTGCCCCGAGTGGACCCTGCGCGAACTCGTCCACCACACCGGCTGGGCGCACCGCTGGGTGTACGAGACCGTCACGACCCGGGCCACCGAGGTCGTCCCGCCGGAGTCGGTGCCGAACGCGGAGGGCCCCGGTACGGACGACCCGGCGGACCTCGACGCATGGCTCGCCGAGGGTGCCGAGATGTGCGCGAAGGCCCTGCGCGAGGCGGGCCCCGACGCGCAGATGTGGTCCT
The DNA here is from genome assembly GCF_040651475.1 of Streptomyces sp. NPDC048442. NCBI lineage: Bacteria > Bacillati > Actinomycetota > Actinomycetes > Kitasatosporales > Streptomycetaceae > Streptomyces > Streptomyces sp. NPDC048442. The sequence continues at coordinate 35,738 of NZ_JBEZKB010000001.1, read as the reverse complement.
GGGCACCCGGGAAGCCGGCCGAGTTCTGGGCCCGCCGGATGACCCACGAGACCGTCGTGCACCGCGCGGACGCCTCCCTGGCCGCCAAGGCCGACTACGAGGTGCAGCCCGAGGTCGCCGCCGACACCATCGACGAGTGGATGTGGATCGGCGCACTGCCGCAGACCATGGAGGAGCGCCCCGAGCTCGCCGGGCTGCTCGGCGAGGGCCGTACCGTCCACCTGCACGCCACCGACACCCCTGCCGGGCTGAACGCCGAGTGGACCGTCGACCTCACCGGCGACGCGATCCAGTGGCGGCGCGGCCACGAGAAGGCGGCCGTCGCCCTGCGCGGCCCGCTGACCGACCTCCTCCAGGTGTTCTACCGCCGTCAGTCGTCGGACGCCGGAAAGATCGAGGTACTGGGCGACCGCGAGCTGCTCGACCTGTGGCTGGGGCACATCGCCTTCGATTAAGCCCCGTACGTGTGCTACGAGTTGAGCTCGGCAAGGGTGCGCAGGGTGTTCGGGTCCGGTGCCGTGACCAGCAGGTCGGTCACCGGGCCCTCGCGCCACAGCTCCAGCCGTTTTGCGATCCGCCCGCGCGGCCCGACCAGGGAGATCTCGTCGGCGAACGCGTCCGGCACGGCCAGCACCGCCTCTTCCTTGCGCCCGGCGAGGAACAGCTCCTGGATGCGGCGGGCCTCCTCCTCGTACCCCATCCGCGCCATCAGGTCCGCGTGGAAGTTCTTCGCGGCGTGACCCATACCGCCGATGTAGAACCCGAGCATCGCCTTGACCGGCAACAGCCCCTGGGTGACGTCGTCGCAGACATGCGCGCGGACCATCGGCGCCACCATGAAGTCCTTTGGCAGCTCGGTGAGTTGATAGACGTCCGGCCGCATCGGGGACCAGTACAGCGGCAGCCAGCCGTCCGCGATGCGGGTGGTCTGCGCGATGTTCTTTGGACCCTCCGCGCCCAGCAGGATCGGCAGGTCCGCCCGGAGCGGATGGGTGATCGGCTTCAGCGGCTTGCCGATGCCGGTGCCGTCCTCGCCCCGGTACGGGTGCGGGTGGAAGCGGCCGTCCAGCTCGACGGGGGCCTCGCGTGCGAACACCTGACGCACCACGTCCACGTACTCGCGCGTCGCGGTCAGCGGACTGCGGGGGAACGGCCGCCCGTACCAGCCCTCCACCACCTGCGGCCCCGAAAGCCCCAGGCCGAGCATCATCCGCCCGCCGGAGAGATGGTCCAGGGTGAGCGCGTGCATCGCGGTCGCGGTCGGGGTGCGGGCCGCCATCTGGACGATCGCGGTGCCCAGATGGATCCGGGTGGTGTGGGCGGCGTACCAGGTCAGCGGCGTGAAGGCGTCGGATCCCCAGGCCTCGGACGTCCACACCGAGTCGTAGCCGAGCCGCTCCGCCTCCTGTACGAGGGCCAGGCTGCCCGGGTCGGGGCCGCGCCCCCAGTAGCCGAGCGCGAGTCCAAGTCGCATGGCGGCGCCTCCCGTTGACGAGACCACTGATAGCTGACGCAGTGTCAGAACAGTCGACTGTACGGGCGCGGGGCAGGCCCGGACAAGGCTGCGGCCCCCGCCTCGCAAGTGAGGCGGGGGCCGCGGTGTGCCTGGTGGTGCGGGGCGGGGCGGGTCAGCCGCGCTGGATCCCCGTGGTGTCCTGGAGCAGACCGCGACGGCCGTCCTGGGTCTGGGCGACCAGACCGGAACCGCGCTGGTCCACCGCCAAGTACCAGGTACCGGGAGCCAGTTCGGCGATCGGCGTCGGCGAACCGTCCTCCGGGTACAGCGGGCGCGCGACCGGAACCGCGAACCAGAACGGCGCGAAGCCGGACGCGTCGGCGGCCGGAGCCGCCTGCCCGTCCGGTGCGGGCTGACCCGCGGCCGGAGCCTGCGGGGCAGCCGCCTGCGGGTCCTGGGTGGCACCGCCCGGGTAGCCGTAGCCACCGGGGGCGCTCTGGCCGCCGTACGAAGGCTGCTGGCCGCCCGGGTAGCCGTAGCCGGCACCCGGCTGGGCGCCGTAGGGGCTCGCGACGGCCGGCTTCGGGGCGCCCACCAGCGGGGCCTTGAGGGCCGGGACCAGCGGGGAGGCGACGGCACCGGCGGCGAGCGCCAGGGCCGCGATCAGGCCGAGGATCATGCCCGCGCCCGCGCTGCCGGCGTCGATGATGGTCCAGAACGCGGTCCATGCGGAGAACACCGCCAGCGCGACACCGAACTGGCCGAGTTCGAGACCGGCCACCTTGCGCGGCGTCGGCAGCCCGCGCGCCACGACGATCAGCACGGCGGCGATGATGCCGGCCAGGAACATGCTCATCAGGAGCCCGAGGCTGTCCCAGGCGTTGAAGGTCGAGGAGGATTCCCGGGGGCAGAACTCGCCGCTGCACGCAGGAGCGGAGACCAGGCTGAGGAACGAGGCGATGAACAGCACCACCGCTGCTCCGATCACCACGCCATCACCTCGTGTGAGGGAGCGGATGTTCACGTAAAGTCCTTTATTCAGTCGTCTTTTTCAGGGCTTCTTCGGGACGGTTGTCGCTGTGCCGGTGTTGCGCGGTTCACGCGAGAACTCGGTGCGAAGCTAGGGGGCGGCTCCCCATCGTACGGATGAATGTATCGTCCGATCGCTTGGCCGCCCCCATCGTTGCCGGTCGGTGACAAGCCCGCCCTCATCGTTGCCGGTCGGTGACAAGCCCCGGCCCCGGGGCCGCCCTGCGCCGGGCACTCCTACCCCTTCAGGAAGCTGCTGATGCCGTCGGCCATGCCCTGTGCCGCTTTCTGTCGCCAGGACGGGTCCGTCAGAAGGGCGATGTCCTGCGCGTCACGCATGTTCCCGCACTCGATGAACACCTTCGGCACGGTGGACAGGTTGAGCCCGCCGAGATCGCTGCGCACGACCAAACCGGTCCTTTCGCCCAGGTAGTTGGCGGGCGCGTCACCCGTCACCCGTACGAAATTTCCCACGATGCGGGTGCCGAGATCGCGCGAGGGGCCGACGATCGAAGAGGTGTCCGCGGCGCCGGAGTTCACCCGTGCGGGCAGGATCACATGAAAGCCGCGGTGACCCGCGGCCGAACCGTCCGCGTGGACGGAGATCACCGCGTCGGCCTTCGCGGCGTTTCCGATACGGGCCCGCTCGTCGACACACGGACCGTACGGACGGTCGGCGTTCTGGGTGAATTGGACGGTTGCGCCCTGCTTTTCGAGAATGGATTTCAGTCGGCGCGACACATCGAGTGTGAATTCCGCCTCGGTGTAACCGGCATTGCTCGCCGTACCCGTGGTGTCGCATTCTTTGCTGTTCGTGCCGATGTTGACCTGGCGATTGATTTCGCGGGTGTGCCGGAAATTGCCGGGATTGTGGCCGGGATCGACGACGACGGTACGCCCGGAGAGGGGGCCGGCGGGCGGCTTCGGGTCGCCGTCGGGCGAACGGCTCTGCTGCGGGCTGCCGCTCGGGCTGCTGCTGGTGCTCGGCTCGGGTCCGCGACCGGTGGGGGTCTTCGCCGGGGCCGCGGCGGAGGGGCTGCTCGCGCTCGGCAGCGGGAGCACCTTCGGCGGGTCGTCGCCGTCCGGCCCGCTCATCGCCTGCCAGACGAGCCAGCCCGCCAGACAGGTGGGCACCAGGGCGGCGGCCACGATCAGGGCGTTGCCGCGGCCGCGGCGCGGACGCTGCCCGAACTCGGGCCCGGGTGGATCTTCGTGAGGGTACTGACCGTCGTACGACACAGGGCGATGCTATGCGCGCCGCTCAGATCCCCGAGCCGGTACGCCGCAGGACGCGCAGCGAGTCGGTCACCGAGACCTCGGTGAACGCGCCGGACGCCAGGGCCCTGAGATACACGCGGTACGGGGCCTGCCCGCCGTCGGCCGGATCCGGGAACACGTCGTGCACGACGAGCAGCCCGCCGGGCGCGACGTGCGGCGCCCACCCTTCGTAGTCCCCGCCTGCGTGCTCATCGGTGTGCCCGCCGTCGATGAAGACGAGGGCGAGCGGGGTGCCCCAGAGCCGGGCGGCCTGTGGAGAGCGCCCGACGAGCGCGAGCACGTGCTCTTCGAGCCCGGCCCTGTGGAGGGTCCGGCGGAAGGTGGGCAGCGTGTCCATGACCCCGAGCTCCGGGTCCACCACGGTCGCATCGTGGTACTCCCACCCGGGCTGCTGCTCTTCGCTGCCACGGTGGTGGTCGACGGTCACGGCCGTCACACCGGCCTCGCGGGCGGCGTCGGCGAGGAGGAGGGTGGAGCGGCCGCAGTACGTCCCGACTTCGAGGAGCGGCAGCCGGAGCTCGCCCGCCACCTCGGCGGCGGCCGCGTACAGGGCGAGGCCCTCGTTCACCGGCATGAAGCCCTTGGCGGCTTCGAAGGCGGCGAGGGTGTCGGGCTTGGGGGTGGCGGGCATGGCGGATTCCTCCGGAGGAACGGATGAGGGTCGCGCTCATCGTGCCGTACGGAGGCGGGGAGGGGGCGGGAGGGTCCCGGCACCAAGCTCACGGGGAGACGCCGACACCATGTTTCTGCGGACCATGGACGGCCGCACCGCGGCATGGGTGGAATCCGGCAACTCAGGTCAACTGGTGCAGGAATCAGGGGCGTTGAGCGCCTCCCGCTCGGCTACGATCTGGTACGTGATCTGGCCCCGACTCCGCTGGAGTCGAGGAAGTTCATCATGGGATTGTGGGAGGAAGCGCCGTGCGACGACCCATCGACCTGAGCGCCGCGGTCTGGCGCAAGAGCAGCTACAGCAACCAGGACGGCGGCGAGTGCCTCGAAGTCGCCGAATTCCCCGAGGACTTCGACTGGCGCAAGAGCTCGTACAGTCACCAGGACGGTGGCCGGTGTCTCGAAGTCGCCGACGACCTCTCCGCCCTCGTCCCCGTCCGTGACAGCAAGAACCCCACCGGTCCCGCGCTCGCTTTCCCGTCCGACTCGTGGGCCTCGTTCGTGACTGCCGTCAAGGATGACCAGCTCGCTTGCTGACCCCGCTCCCCAAGGTCAGACGGGCGGCACCAGATCGCTTTCGCTGAGGGTGTACGTCAGCAGGGGGTAGCTGAAGTCCGTCTCCTTGTTCTCGCGACGTCGTAGTTGGTAGAACTCGCGCCGCTGCTCCTCGTCGGCCGGCATGAGGCGCGCACCCTGCGGGAGGTAGGCCTGCCCGTCGCGAAACCGGACGACGGTCTTTGACGTGCGGAAGGTGACGCCCAGCCATTGGTTGTCGGCCGCCGGGACGGGCTTGTCCAACATAATCTTGTGCTTGAGTCGCCGGTTCGAGTCGACAGAGAACACGACGACGCTGTGGTGGGCGAGAGGGATCTCGAACTTCTCGCCACCGGACTCCTTTGACTCGAAAATCAGCTTCCTGGGCGGGCCCGCTTCGGGATATTGGTAGCAGGAGAAGACAGCGATATACGAATCATCGGCCAGGTCGAGGGCTTGGTCGGAATGGCTGCCCATGGTGGTGTAAGCGTTCGTATAGCTCTCGATGAGAGCGTTGTTGAAGCCGACCGAAAGCGCCGCACATTCTTGAACCTGTTGCGCCAGCCGTTCGTGCACCGCCCGGAAACGCTGCGTCGGGCTGCTGTATTGGGTGGTAGTACGTACGAGAGGCACACCACCCGCCTCGTCGGTCCTGGCAAGCACAGCGCCGCGCCGGCCCTTTCCCACATCTTCCCCACGAGCCGAAGCGGACAGTTCCGCAAAGAGATTCGCCTCGGTTGCCAAGGTGTACGAGAGGATCTCGTCCGAGATCCTAGACGTGGGGGGCAACGTAGTCTCCCGTGTTCATGCTGAAGAGGAATTCGTCGCCGTAATCGATGAAGGACGAGGTCCTGTTCTCCTCGGCGTACAGCCTGCGCAGCTCGTTCATGCCGTCCGGTGTGGGTGGCCCCAGCTTCACCAAGTCTCCGGCCTTTTTGAGGAACGTGTGGCCGTCTCTGTGAACGGCTTCGGCGCTGGAACAGCGCACCACGTATCCCAGGCGGGTCGGGAGCAACTCGGCGTCCAGCGCCGAGGGCCGGACTTCGTGCGTATACAGGCGGTTGGTGGACAGCGGCATGAAGAACACGGAGCCGGGATAGAGGGTCACGGTGAAATGCGGGGGGAGCGCGACCCCGTCGTGTTCTTCAACCGGCCCCTTGAGACGGAAGCGTAGTGTGGTCAGCCCGCTGACACTCTTCACGCCATAGTCGAAGGCGTCTCCGGCCAGGGGCTGCAGCTTGTCGAGCCCGTCGTAGAAGGTGCAGAAAGCCATGACGCCATTGACGGGCATGTCCTTGGTCTTGTCGGCATGGGCCGAGATCTTCGCCTTGGACTGTTTGCGCTCGGCCGTGGCAAGGGTGTTGTGGTAAATCTGAGCGAGGACGTGATTGAGCGGCGCGTGATTCCGGAATACGGCGGCGGCCTCGCGGTTCAGATCCTCGACGATGTGTGTGTCGGTCGGGCGAAAGCTCTCGGTCGGCCCCGAGAGATTCGTGGAGCACCGGAGCAGACGGAAATGCAGTTGGTCACCGTCTTGTGTGACGGGCGTCAGATAGATTCCGCTGCGGTGGGCTGTTCCGGGCTTGGTGGACTCCGTCAGGGACTGGAACGTGTGCTCCGCACGGATCCGTCCGAAGTGATCGTCACCGAGTCCGAAAAAGCGGCGGTAGTACACGCCGGCGCCATGTACGCGGAGCGGAACCCGGCCGAGGCCGACGAGGGGCCAAGGTGTGTCGAGGTCCTCGTGGTAACCCTGCGACAGCTCTCGTACAACGAATACCCGTGCAGCCGCATTCAGTTGGCGGCCACTGATCCCGGAGATGTCGCCACAGAGATAGACGGTCTTCTGCGCGAGGTCGGGCGAACCGGAAGCAAGGTCCTCCGGCGTGATGACGGACCCGAAGAAGTCCCTCACCACGTCATCATCCTGCAACGCCGAAGGCGCGACCAAGATGTTGCTCGCCTCGTCGAGGCAGGCTTCTGTCAACTCTGTGGTGTACATCAGCCGGTACCTGCCCTTCGCAGATCTTGATGGACCACTCAAAAACCGTGGACACGGCAACGGCCCGCACCCTTTCGAGGAAACGGACCATTGAACACTGAGGCTCTCACGGGGCCCGACAGCGGGCAACGGGTTTCTGCTGTACGGGGGCGAGTTGAGCCGGTCGATCACCGTGGCCCCTGCTCCATGGAACGACTGGAGCTCGACGTCCGCCTGACCGACGGTGACGTACCCACCAGAGGACTTCATCGGAACTCTGTCTCCAAGGCCCCGGGGGCGCTCTACAGTGTGCGCCGTGGAGATACCCAACTGGTTCGTCTGGATCTTTCTCGGGCCGGCCGTCATGCAGGCCCTTGCTCTCGTTCCCGTCACTCGCCGGTTGCGCAGAGCTGACTCCGCAGCACGCTCCAAGGCGCGTCTCGACCTGCTGGAGACGGTCGCCACCCTGCTGTTCGTGGTGGGCCTGCTGCTGTGTCTCTCGGTAACGGAATCCTGGTTCTGGCTTACCTTCGTCGGCTTCGCGCTCATGGGCGCCGTCTACGTCACGAAGGGCGTCCACCGGCTACGCACCCGCCGCCCTACAGCCTGACAGGCCATGGGCCTGGGGCTGCCAACCTGCTTGCCAGTAAACGCAGTTACGCATCACTTAGCCGGCGCTGACTCGGTCGGCGACGGAGAAGTCGGTTTCGCAGTCCGGGCAGGTCGCGTTCCCGAAGACGTAGGTCAGCACGTGGGCGACCTCGCGCATGCCGTCGGTGAGTGCGATGTCGTGGAGACGCAAGCCGATGCCTTCGAGGTTTGCGGGGCTCGCCGCGCGGAGCGGCCGGGTTTCGACGGTGTCGTCCGACAGGGCGTAGTCCTCGCTGGTGCAGAAGAACCCGCTTTCACCAAGGACGATGAACAGGTTGGTTTCGCATCCGGGGCAGGAGACTTCGTACTCCTCGTTCCCGAGTCCCCAAGCCAGATCCTCGCTCCATCCCGCGACGCCCTCGAAGCCGAGCATGGATTCCAAGAGGTGGATGTACTCGGTGCGGTCGGTTGCGGTGCGGAGATGGCGGTTCACCGATGCCAGCAGGGTCGCGATGTCCGCCGAGTGCTCCGTGCGGACATCGCCTGCTCCATGCGGCTGCTCGGAGCCCGCCATGATGGCGCCCGCCAGGGCCAGCGCGTTCACGGCTTGTCCCCGGTCTTCGTTCTCGGCCATGTCGGCCAGCCAGGGCAGAGCTGCGAAGCTGGCCGAGTAGACGCTGCCTTGATGGCAGAGCGCAGACCACAGGTCGTTCCAGAGCCCTGACTCGGGCCGTGACTCGGGCCCGGACGCGATGCGCGCCAGCAGGGTGGGGATGTCTTCGGCGGAGCCGTAGGCGTGGCTGAGGTGCGGCCAATCTGTCATGCCGGGAATCCCATCATGGCCGTGGCTGCCAGAAATGAAGAGTGAGGCTGCAATACGAAGAGATTAGCGTCGCAGGACAGCGGGGTCTCGTCGTGCCCGGAGCATCCGACCCCGCATCTGACCTTCCGTCAGAATGGAACGTGTTCTACTCTGCCCGACCATGGGCATCGGAATCACGCGTGAGCACCGCGAGTTGGCCGAAGCGGTGCGGGGTTGGGTGGGGCGGGTGGCGTCGTCGCAGGAGGTGCGGAAGATCCTCGACGGGGAGGTGGGGGGAGAGGAGCGGCCGGGGTACTGGGACGGGGCCGCCGTCATGGGGCTTCTCGACGTGCATCTGCCGGGGGGAGGCGGTGGGACGCTCCTCGACCTCGCCGTTGTGCTGGAGGAGACGGGGCGGGGTGCGCTTCCGGGGCCCTTCCTGCCGAGTGTGCTCGCCGTCGACCTGTTGCGCAGGGGCGGGCTTCCCGAGCTGGCTGCCGGGTATCCCGTCGCCGCCGTTGCCACCGGTCCCGGCACCCTCACCGCCGTCGCGGTCGAGGACGGGTATCTCCTCGACGGGGTCGCGCCTCCCGTCCTTGGCGCCGGCCTGGCCACCGACCTCGTCCTGCTTGCCGCCGAGGCCGCGCACGGGACGGTCTGGCTGGCCGTCGATGCTGGTGACCTGACGATACGGGTGCATGTGTCCGCCGATCCCACCCGGCCCACCGGTGAAGTGGGCGCTGCCCACACCTTCGTGCCGGGTGGGCGCGAGCTGGATCTGAGCAGTGCGCTCGTCGGGGATCTGGCGGCTGTTCTGTACGCGGCCGAGGCCTGTGGGACCGCCGGTTGGGCGCTCGACACCGCCACCTCGTACGCCAAGGTGCGGGAGCAGTTCGGGCGGCCCATCGGGCAGTTCCAGGCGGTCAAGCATCTCTGTGCCGACATGCTGGTACGGGTCGAGCAGGCGCGGGCGCTGGTGTGGGACGCGGCGGGAGCTGTCGATGAGGCACCGGATGTGCGGGGGTTGACTGCTGCGCTCGCCACCGGGGTTGCTCTCGATGCCGCCTTCTCCTGCGCCAAGGACTGCATTCAGATCCTCGGGGGGATCGGGTTCACCTGGGAGCACGATGCCCATTTCTATCTGCGGCGGGCGCTCGTGGCCCGGCAGCTGATGGGGGCCGGGGACGGCCATCGGCTGCGGGCCGTGCGGCTGGCCGCTGCGGGGGCGCGGCGGGAGCTGCGCATGGAGTTTCCGGCGGAGGTGGAGGCGGAGACCAATGAGTACCGTATCCGGGCGCGTGAGGTGATCGACGGTGCGCGGGGGCTCGATCCTGGTGCGGCCCGGCGGCTGCTGGCGCCGACCGGGTATGCCGCACCGCACCTTCCCGAGCCGTACGGGCTGGGGGCGGGGCCCGTGCAACAACTCGTGGTGCAGAGGGAGTTGAAGGACGCGGGGGTCGTTCTGAGCGGGCTGGGGATATCGACCTGGGTGGTGCCTTCCCTCATCGCCTACGGGACGGAGGAGCAGAAGAAGGCGTACGTACTGCGCACTCTGCGCGGGGAGTTGATGTGGTGTCAGCTCTTTTCGGAGCCGGAGGCCGGGTCGGACCTGGCCTCGCTCCGTACGCGCGCCGAGCGCACCCCCGACGGCCGTTGGCGGATCAACGGGCAGAAGGTGTGGACCTCGGCCGCCCAGTGGGCCGACTACGGGATTCTGCTCGCCCGGACCGATCCCGACGCACCCAGCAAGCACCAGGGGCTCGGCTATTTCGTCGTCGACATGAAGAACACGCCGGGGATCGACGTCCGGCCGTTGAAGGAGATCACCGGGGATTCGCTCTTCAACGAGGTGTATTTCGACGATGTGCTGCTGCCGGCCGATGCGCTGGTGGGGGAGGAGACCGGTGGGTGGAAGGTCGCCCGCAACACCCTCGGCAACGAGCGTGTGCACATGGCAGACCAAGTTGCCTTTGATACGGGGCTGGAGGCGCTGATCGCGCGGTGTGCCGATCTCGACGGGGCGACCCGGGCCCGCGTCGGCGCGCTCGCCGCCGAGGCGCATGCCCTCGCCTGTATCGGGCTGCGTACGACGCTTCAGCAGGTGGACGGGCTGGAAGCGGGCGCGGGGGCCAGCGTCAGGAAGCTCGTACAGACTCCGCATCAGCAGAAGATCGCCGAGTTGGGGCTCGAACTCCTCGGTGCGGAAGGGGCGTTGAGGGAGGGCGCCGGGGAGCGGGCCGTGCACGGGTTCCTAATGTCACGGTGTCTGACTATCGCCGGTGGCACCACCCAGGTACAGCTCAATGTCGTCGCCGAGCGCATCCTCGGCCTGCCGCGCGATCAGCAGATCAGCAAGGGGAGTGAGTGACATGAAGGCGTACATCGTCGGGGTCGGGATGACCAAGTTTGAGAAGCCCGAGTCACGGGACTGGCAGTACTGGGACATGGTGAAGGAGGCGGGCGGGGCGGCGCTGGCCGATGCCGGTGTCGAGTACGGGCAGGTTCAGCAGGTGCCCGTCGGGTACTGCTTTCAGGCTTCCACCGCAGGTCAGAGGGGTGTGTATGAGCTGGGGCTGAGCGGCGTACCCGTCTACAACGTCAACAACAACTGCGCCACCGGGGCCACCGCCCTGATGATGGCCCGGCAGTTCGTCGAGGGCGGCATCGCGGACTGCGTGCTCGCGCTCGGCTTCGAGAAGATGAAGCGGGGGTCGCTGGGCTCCGAAGGGGGCGGCGATTTCGCGACGTCCCCTGTCGCCCGTCACTACGGCGTCATGGCCGCGGCCCACGGCTTCGAGATGACCCCGCCCACCGCCCAGATCTTCGGCAACGCCGCCCGCGAGCACATGGAGCGGTACGGGACGACGGAGGCGCAGCTCGCGGCCGTGGGGGCGAAGAACCACCGGCACTCGGTGAACAACCCGTACGCCCAGTTCCAGGACCCGTACACGGTCGACGAAATCCTCGCGGCCAAGACCGTCCACCGGCCGCTCACCAAGCTCCAGTGCTCGCCGACCTCCGACGGGGCCGCTGCGGCGGTGGTCGTGTCGGAGCGGTTCGTCGTCCAGCACGGATTGTGGGGCAAGGCGGTGGAGATTGCCGGGCAGGCGATGACCACCGACACCGAGGAGTCCTTCGCCTCCGGGTCCTGCATCGACGTCGTCGGCAGGCCGATGTCGCGGGACGCCGCCCGGCAGGCGTACGAGATGTCCGGGCTCGGGATCGAGGACGTCGACGTGGTGGAGCTGCACGACTGCTTCTCGGTCAATGAGCTGTTGACGTACGAGGCGCTGGGCATGTGCCCCGACGGGGGGTCAGGCAAGCTCGTCGAGAGCGGCGGCACGACGTACGGGGGGCGCTGGGTGGTCAATCCGTCCGGCGGGCTGATCTCCAAGGGGCATCCGCTCGGCGCGACCGGTCTCGCCCAGGCCGCCGAGCTGACCTGGCAGCTTCGCGGACAGGCGGGGGCCCGGCAGGTGGCCGGCGCACGGGTGGGGCTCGCGCACAACATCGGGCTCGGCGGGGCGGCCGTGGTGACCCTCCTGCGGAAGAACCAGGAGTCCTAGGGCGTACGGACGAGGCCCGTGCGCCGAAACGCGGATGTACGGGCCACTTGGTACCTGCGACCATGACAGGTATGGCCCACCGTGTACCCGCCGAGCCCGTCGGCGCCCGAATACCCCCGAACCGTCCCCGTCGCAGTACGCCCGGGTCCCGTCCCACCCGTACCTGGCTGGTGATCCTCGCCGCCTGCGCCGGACAGTTCCTCGTCGTCCTCGACGTCTCCGTCGTGAACGTGGCCCTGCCGTCGATGCGCGCCGACCTCGGCATGACGGCCGGCGGGCTCCAGTGGGTGGTGAACCTCTACTCGATCGCCTTCGCCGGGTTCATGCTGCTGGGCGGGCGGGCCTCCGACATCTTCGGGCGGAAGCTGACGTTCCTGGTGGGGCTCGGGCTGTTCACGGCCGCTTCACTGGCGGGCGGGCTCGCGCAGGAGGGGTGGCAGCTGCTGGCCGCACGGGCCGCGCAGGGGCTTGGCGCCGCGGTACTCGCCCCGGCGACGCTCACCATCCTCACCTCCGCCGTGCCCGAGGGCGCGGCACGGGCGCGGGCGATAGGCACCTGGTCCGCCGTCGGCGCCGGTGGCGGTGCGGCGGGCGGCTTCGTCGGCGGGCTGCTCACCGAGACCCTGTCCTGGCGATGGGTGCTGCTGATCAACGTGCCGATCGGTGCGCTGGTCCTGGTCGGGGCGTACTTCTGGCTGACCGAGAGCCATGCGCGCGAGGGCCGCAGGCTCGACCTGCCGGGTGCCGTACTGGCCACGGCGGGGCTCGCCACCCTCGCGTACGGCATCGTGCAGACCGAGGCGGAGGGCTGGACGGCGGCCGAGACCCTGGTCCCGCTGGCCGGCGGGCTGCTGCTGATCGGGCTGTTCCTGCTGGTCGAAGCGCGGGCGAAGGCACCGCTGATGCCGCTGAAGCTGTTTGGGGTGCGGTCGGTTTCGGCGGCGAACGCGGCGATGTTCGTCAACGGGTCGGCCATGTTCTGCATGTGGTTCTTCATGACCCTGTACGCGCAGAACGTGCTCGGCTACACACCGCTGGGGGCCGGCCTCGCGCTCGTGCCCAGCTCGCTCGCCATCATCACCGGCTCCAAGCTGGCCCCGCGGCTGATGCCCCGCGTCGGCGCGCGCAACCTGGCCGCTCTGGGCACCCTGATCGCGGCCACCGGGTTCGGCTGGCAGTCCACGATGAGCGCCGGCGGTTCGTACGCGACCTCGATCCTCGGCCCCGGGATCCTGATGATGCTGGGGGCGGGTCTCGCGTCGACCCCGCTCGCCTCGCTGGCCACGTCCGGTGCGGCGCCGGGCGACGCGGGCCTCGTGTCCGGGCTGATCAACACCTCGCGGACCATGGGCGGGGCACTCGGCCTCGCCGTCCTGTCGACGGTCGCCGCGTCCCGTACGGGTGGCGGTACGAGCCCGGAGGCGCTGACCGCCGGGTACGCCCTGGCGTTCCGGACGGGGACCGGGGTGCTGCTGGTGGGCGTGGTGCTGACACTGCTGTGGCTGCCGCGGGGGCCGAAGGGGGGCGTCGGGGAGCCCGTCGCGGTCGATGTCACAGAGACCACAGAGGCTACGGAGGGCCTGGAAGCCACAGAGGGCACGGAGGCGGCGGCGAAGTCGGGTTGAGTGCGGGCCGGGGGCCGGGTCCTACAGCCAGCCCTGCTGCCGAGCCGAGCGGACCGCTTCCATCCGGTTGCGGGTGCCGGTCTTGCCGATTGCGGACGACAGGTAGTTCCGTACCGTCGACTCGGAGAGGTGCAGCTTCGCCGCGATGTCGGCGACCGTCGCACCGTCCACGGCCGCGTTGAGCGCATCGCGCTCGCGCGCCGTGAGCGGGCTCGGGCCCGAGCTGAGCGCCGCCGCCGCGAGCGCCGGATCGATGACGGTCTCCCCGGTCAGCACCCGGCGGATCGCCTGCGCCAGCTCCTCCACCGGACCGTCCTTCACCAGGAACCCGGCCGCGCCCGCCTCCATCGCCCGGCGCAGGTAGCCGGGCCTGCCGAAGGTGGTGAGGATCAGTACCCGGCAGTCCGGCACCTCCTCGCGCAGCAGGGCCGCGGCGTCCAGGCCGCTCATGCCGGGCATCTCGATGTCCAGGAGCGCGATGTCGGGACGGGAGTTCAGAGCCGCTCCCACGACCTTGTCGCCCGCGCCGACCTGCGCGACGACCTCGATGTCCTCCTCCAGGCCGAGCAGCAGCGCGAGGGCGCCCCGCATCATGCCCTGGTCCTCGGCGAGGAGCACGCGGATCGACTTGGCGGGACGGTGGTGCGCGGGGATCTCGTTCACGTGGGACAGCGTAGGGCGGACGGGCTTCGCCGGAGGCCCCGGAGTCGGCAAGGCCCGGAGTCGGCAAGGCTCCCGGAATCGGCAAGGCTCCCGGAACCGGCGAGATTCCCGGAAACGGCAACGAGGTTGCCGATTCCGGGACGGGCCTGTGCAATGGCAGGCATGGAGCACACACCCGAGATCGGCCGGGCGCTCGCCGACGTCGGCCCCCGCCTCCAGCGGCTGCGCACCGCGCGCGGGGTCACCCTGGCCGCACTGTCCGAGGTCACAGGAATCTCCACCAGCACGCTCTCCAGACTGGAGTCCGGACAGCGCCGGCCCAGTCTGGAATTGCTGCTGCCCCTCTCGCAGGCCCACCAGGTACCGCTGGACGACCTCGTCGGCGCCCCCGCGGTCGGCGACCCGCGCGTGCGGATCAAGCCGCGTCAGGTGTACGGGTCGACCGTGCTGCCGCTCACTCACGGGGCGGGCCCCCTCCAGGCGTACAAGATGATCCTCCCGGTGAGCCGCAGCACACCTGAGGCCCGCACCCACGAGGGGTACGAGTGGCTGTACGTCCTGACCGGGCGGATGCGGCTCGTGCTGGGGGACCGGGACATGGTGCTCGGGGCGGGGGAGGCCGCCGAGTTCGACACCCGGCTGCCGCACTGGTTCGGCAGCACGGGGGAGGGGGTGGTGGAGGTGCTCAGTCTCTTCGGCAGTCAGGGGGAGCGGATGCACGTACGGGCGAGGCCGCAGCCGCGGTCCCGGGAGGCGCGGGACTGAGGCGGGTCAGGCCGCGGCCGTCGACTCCCTTGCCGTGACCGGGAGTTGGGCCGTCACGACGAAACCGCCGTGCGGTCCGGGGCCCGACGTCAGGGAACCGCCCGCGGTCGCCAGCCGCTCGGTGAGGCCCTTGAGCCCGGTGCCGGTCCTGGTCGGGGCGGCAGCGGTGCCGTCCGCCGAGTCGGCCCCCGCTCCGTGCCCCGCTCCGTCCCCCGCACCCTCTCCCCGCCCGTCGTCCGTGATCTCCAGCCGGACCTGTTCCCGCGTGCCCTCGACCGCGATCGTGCAGCGCGTCGTCCCGCTGCCGTGCCGTACGACATTGGTGACGGCCTCCCGGACCACCCACCCCAGCAGGGCCTCCGTCTGCGGTTCGAGGGGCGGGCCCGACTGCCGTACGACCGGTTCGATGCCGGCGGCGGAGAGCGCCGAGCGGGCGCCGTCCAGCTCGGTGGTCAGGCTGCCCTCGCGGTAGCCGGTGACCGCCTCGCGGATCTCGGTGAGTGCCTGGCGGCCGACGGACTCGATGTCGGTGACCTGGGAGAGCGCGGCCTCCAGATTGCGCGGGGCGAGCCGCCGGGCCGCCTCCGACTTCACGACGATGACGGACAGGGTGTGGCCCAGCAGGTCGTGCAGGTCGCGGGAGAAGCGCAGCCGCTCCTTCTCCACCGCCGTGCGCGCCAACTCCTGGCGGGTTTCCCTCAGTTCCTGGACCGTCTCGGCGAGAGTGAGGATCGCGGAGGTCACCAGGCCCGAGATCAGGGTCCCGTACGCGACGTTGATCGCACCCCAGCCGTCCTTGACCCCGGCGATCACCCCGGCCGTGACGGCCAGCGCGAGCATCGCCCGGCCGACGTGCCTGCCCCGCAGGACGGAGCCGGTGGCCAGAGCGAGCAGCATCCAGAAGAGCAGCCACGGGCCGCCGTACCTGACCGACATGAATCCGGTGATCAGACCGAGGCCGACCAGTGCCACCCGGGTGCTCGTCGACTCCCGGGACCGCTTGTCGAAGGCGCGGAACACCACATAGATGTAGAGGGAGTTGAAGATGAAGAGGCTGATCCCGCCGATCCAGGGGTTGTCGGTCTTGCCCTGGAGGAGGTGGGAGAAGGCGCCCATCCCCATCAGCAGCCAGGGGAGCATCGCGAAGCCGTTGGGCGGGCCCAGACGGGCGGTGTCGATCTCGCCGGCCTTCTTGCGGGCCCGCCACTCGGCACGCCGGGGCTTCCAGTCGGTCTTCCAGCTCTTGTCGATCCGACGCATCGTGGCCTTCTCCTGTGGATCCGGGGCGGTTCGGGGCCGTTGCGCGGTTCGTCACGCCGTCCGTGCGGCCTTGCGGTACGACAGGACAGCGTACGAGCCGAAGACGACCAGCCAACCGGTCAGTACGGCGAGGGCGAGCAGTCCGGGTGCCTCGCCCGCGCCGATGGACGTACCGAGCTGGGAGATCGCCCGGGTCGGGGTGTACGTGGAGATCCCCTGGAGCCAGCCGGGGAAGAACTGGGTGGGGAACCACAGGCCGCCGAGGATCGAAAGCCCCAGGTTGCAGCCCACGTTCACCACGCCGGTGCTCTGGGCGGACAGCCGGTAGCCGTTGCCGATACCGAGCAGGGTGAAGGGCAGCGAGCCGAGCCACAGGAGCCCGGCGAGCAGCACCCACTGCCACGCCGCCAGGCTCACCCCGTTGACCAGGGCGCCCACCGCGAGCACGGTGAGGATCGCGGGCAGTACGACGACGGACGCGGTCAGCGCCCGGCCCACGACCACCTGCGCCGGGGTCATCGGTGTGATCCGCAACTGCCGCAGCCAGCCGAGCGCCTTGTCCTCGGCGACGCCCGTACCGGCGGAGAGTGCCGCGCCGAGCGCGCCGTACGCCGCCATGCCGACCATCGACGCGGTCTTCCAGGTGTCGTCGGCGCCGCCGCCGATGTTGGTGAAGATCAGGTACATGAGGACCGGCATGCCGATGCCGAAGACGACGAATCCCGTGTCGCGCAGGGTGCGCCGGGTCTCCAGGGCGACGTAGTCGAGTACGAGGGCCATCACACGGTCTCCTTGATGAGGGCTGCGTTGGTGCTGGTGCTGGTGGTGTCGGTGGTGCTGCTGCTGGTGGTGCCGGTGGGGTCGGTGAGCTGGAGGAAGGCGTCTTCCAGGGTGGCCTGGGTGACTTCGAGGCCGCGGACCGCGTTCAGAGCGGCCAGCGCGACGACGGTGGCGTCCGAGTCGTCCGTACGGAGCCGGGCCCGGTCGCCACGAATCTCGACCTCCGTCACGCCGGGGAGGAGGGACAGGCCCTCGGTGGGGCGGCCCGCCAGGTCGAAGGAGACCAGGTTGCCGCCCGCACGCCGTTTCAGTGCCTCGCTGCTGCCGTCGGCGACGATCCGGCCGCGGTCGACGACCAGGATCCGGTCGGCGTTCTCGTCGGCCTCGGCGAGGTAATGGGTGGAGAACAGCACGGTGTTGCCGCGGGCCGCGTACCTGCGCATCGAGTCCCACAGGGCGCGGCGGGCCTCGACGTCCAGGGCGGCGGTCGGTTCGTCGAGCACGATCAGTTCGGGGCTGCCGACGAGGGCGACGGCGAACCGGACCCGCTGGATCTGCCCGCCGGACAGCCGGTCCGCGCGGCGGTTCCCGAACTCCTTGATCCCGGCCAGGTCCAGGGCCTCGTCCACGGGCATGGGGGAGGGGTACGTCTTCGACACGAAGGTGACCATCTCGCGGACCGTCACCCGGGGAATCGGCCGCCCGTCCTGCAGCATCGCGCCGACCCGGCCCGCTCGGACGGCCTGCGCCGGGGTGGTGCCGAAGAGGCGGACGCTGCCGGAGTCGGGGTCGTCGAGGCCGAGGAGAAGACCAATGGTGGTGGACTTGCCGGCGCCGTTGCGGCCGAGGAGGGCGGTGGTGGTACCGGGGTCGAGGGCGAAGTCGACGCCGTCGACGGCGCGGACGGAGCCGTAGGACTTGGTGGCGGCGGCGAAGCGGACGGCGGGGGCGGGGGCGGGGGTTGCGGGCTGGTCTCCGGGTGTCTTCCTCATGGGGAAGACGCTACGGAGCAGGGGAGTTGGGGCGTAGAGCCGGTTGTACGCGGTCGGGCAGGACAAATGTCACGGGCGGCCCCGGCCGCGAGCATCTGACGGGCCGTCATGCATCTTCCCAAGCATCACGCGGTGCGTTATACATGGGGGCCATCGGACTGGAACGCGTTCTAGAAGTGCGCGGCGCACGTGCCAAGAGTGCGCGGCGGGGCGCGGCCCGGGCCGATCCCGTACGGCCCCGGCGTGTCCGACGGTGCGGACGGCCGCGCCGGGGTCTCAGGAAGTCACAAGGAGCCCTGCCCCCATGCCCATTGACGTTGCGAAGGCGCTCGCCGCCGAACCCCGGACCACCCCC
This sequence comes from Streptomyces sp. NPDC048442, assembly GCF_040651475.1. NCBI lineage: Bacteria > Bacillati > Actinomycetota > Actinomycetes > Kitasatosporales > Streptomycetaceae > Streptomyces > Streptomyces sp. NPDC048442. The sequence continues at coordinate 17,389 of NZ_JBEZKB010000001.1, read as the reverse complement.
CTCGCCTGGGACCACAAGGACGTCCAGCTCTACCACCTGGGGCTCGGCGCGGGCGTCCCGGCCACCGATCCGGCCGAGCTGCGCTACACCCTCGAAAGCCGGCTGCACGTGCTGCCCAGCTTCGCGACCGTCGCGGGCGCGGGCATGGCCATGGTGGGCGGGCTCTCCGCGCCGGGCATCGAGGTCGACCTCGCGTCCGTACTGCACGGCGGGCAGAGCGTCACCGTCCACCGGCCGATCCCCGTCCGCGGCGACGCCACCCAGACCTCCACCGTGCAGGCCGTGTACGACAAGGGGAAGGCCGCCGTCATCGTCCTGCGCGCGGAGGCCTTTGACGGGGACGGGCCGCTGTGGACGAGCGACTCCTCGATCTTCGTACGGGGCGAGGGCGGCTTCGGCGGGGAGCGCGGCCCTTCCGAGCGGCTCCAAGTCCCCGACCGCAAGCCGGAGTTCATGGTGGACCGGCCGATCCGTGAGGAGCAGGCGCTCCTCTACCGCCTCTCCGGCGACTGGAACCCGCTGCACGCCGACCCCGGGTTCGCGAAACTCGCGGGCTTCGACCGGCCGATCCTGCACGGGCTCTGCTCGTACGGCATGGCGCTCAAGGCCGTCGTGGACACGGTGCTCGACGGGGACGTGGCACGTGTGACCTCGTACCGCACCCGCTTCGCCGGGATCGTCTTCCCGGGCGAGACGCTCCGCATCGGGATGTGGACGGATGAAGGCCGAACCCAGTTGACGGTGACGGCAGTTGAGCGCGATGACGCGCCCGTCCTCGCCGACACCGTCGTCGCACACTCGTGAACCTTGTCAGCACAGCTTGAGGGGAGTCATGCCATGCGCGCAGCCGTACTGCACGAGATAGGCCAGGACAAGCTCGAAGTCCTCGACGACGTCGAAGCGGTGGGCTTCGGCCCCGGCAAGGTGAAGATCCGGGTCCGGGCCACCGGTCTCTGCCACTCGGACGTCTCCGCGATGAACGGCGTACTGCCGCAGCCCGCCCCCTTCATCCCCGGCCACGAGGGCGCGGGCGAGATCGTGGACGTGGGGGAGGGAGTGACCGCTCTGGCGGCCGGTGACCGGGTGCTGGTGTGCTGGCTGCCCGCGTGCGGCACGTGTCCGTCCTGCAAGCGCGGCCAGACACACCTGTGCCTCGCCGGGTTCATGAACGCCGGCACCCCCAACTTCAAGCGGCCCGGCGGCGACGTCTTCGGCTTCGCAGGGACCGGGACATTCACCGAGGAGGTCGTGGTGGGGGCCGGGTGCGCGGTGCCGATTCCGGACGACGTGCCGTTCGAGATCGCCGCACTGATCGGCTGCGGGGTGACGACGGGGCTCGGCGCCGCCATCAACACCGCCCGGGTGGAGGCAGGTTCGTCGGTCGCCGTCATCGGCTGCGGGGGCGTCGGAATCTCCGCGATCCAGGGGGCCCGGGTGCAGGGCGCCGCGCAGATCGTCGCCGTCGACCCGGTCGCCTCGCGCAGGGAGGCCGCGCTGCGGTTCGGTGCGACGGAGGCCGTCTCGCCCGACGAACTCGCCGACGCCAAGCAGCGGATCACGGGTGGGGAAGGTTTCGACTACGTCTTCGAGGTGGTCGGGAAGTCGGCCACGGCGCGCACCGCGTACGAGACGACCCGGCGCGGCGGCACCCTGTGCATCGTCGGCGCGGGCGCGATGGACGACTTCTTCCAGGTCAACATGTTCGAGCTGTTCTTCGACGAGAAGCGCATCCTGCCCTCGATGTACGGGGGCGGGGACGTGCTCCGTTCGTACGAACGGGCCATCGCGCTGTGGCGGGCGGGCCGCATCGACCTGGAGAGCATGATCACGCACCGGGTCCAACTGGCGGAGATCAACGAGGCGTTGGAGCAGATGCGTACGGGTGTGGCCCTGCGTACGTCCATCGCGCTCTGAACCGCTCACGGCCGAACTGTGCACATCGGAAAGGAAGTTGTGGGATGTCACTGCCTCTCGAAGGCCTGTCCGCGATCGTCACCGGTGCGGGGCGCGGCCTCGGCCGGGCCGAGGCGCTCGTACTCGCCGGCCTCGGCGCGAGCGTCGTCGTCAACGACTTCGGCCAGCCGGGCCGCGACGGCTCCGGCGCCGCGTCGGCCGGACCCGCCGAGGAGGTCGCGGCGGAGATCCGGGCAGCGGGCGGTACGGCCGTGGCCCACCGGGGCGATGTCGCCGACCGCGAACAGGCCGGAGAACTCGTCGCGTTGGCGATCTCCGCATTCGGGAAGCTGGACGTACTGGTCAACAACGCGGGCATCCTGCGCGACCGGATGATCTTCTCGATGAGCGAGGAGGAGTGGGACACGGTCATTCGGGTGCATCTGAAGGGCCACTTCAACACGACGCACTTCGCGGCCGTGCACTGGCGGGAACGGTCGAAGGCGGCGGGCGGGCCGGTGTACGGACGGATCGTCAACACGTCGTCGGAGGCGTTCCTGGCGGGCTCGGCGGGCCAGCCCAACTACGCGGCGGCGAAAGGCGGCATCGTCGGCCTGACGACGTCCACGGCGATGGCGCTCGGCAAGTACGGCGTGACGGCGAACGCGATCTGTCCGCGGGCCAGGACGCGGATGACGGAGGACGTCTTCGCGGGGTTCGCGGAGCCGTCGGGCCCGGGGGAGATGGACGCGCTGGCCCCCGAGCACGTGTCGCCGCTGGTCGGATATCTGGCGTCGCCGGCGGCGGGGCGGATCAATGGGCAACTGCTGGTGGTGCACGGGGGGATGGTGGCGGTGATGGAACGGCCGCGGGTGGCGGCGAAGTTCGACACCTCGAAGGAGGCGTTCTCGTACGAGGAACTGGATGACGTGCTGTCGGGGTATTTCGGGGGGCGGCCGGAGGGGGAGAGCTTTGGGGCGGCGGAGGTGCTGGGGCTGAAGCGGGGGTAAGGGGGGTGGGCATGGTGTGGGCCGGTGGGCGGTGCGGGTTGCCTGCGGCGCCAGCCCCTCCCCGCCCCTCCCCTTCCGGAAACTGCTGCCGCGGGGCTGGTGGGCGCTGGTGTCCGGGGCTGCGCCCCGTGCACGGACTGCGTCCGCGCGTCCTCACACGCCGGACGGGCTGAAGATGCACGCATCTTCAGCCCGTCCGGCCCCGCGTGGGGGGGGGGGCGGCCTAGCCCCTAGCCCCCGTGGCTCGCGGCTCCGGCCCTCCTGTGTCGTCCCTGTACCGGAACCGTCGGTTCCTCGGCCTGTGCTGCTCCGCCCCTGTGTTTTCCTGAGCTGCCGGCCGCGCCCTGGGCGGTGGCCGTGGTCTGCGGCCGTTGCTGGGTCGTGTCGGTTCGGGCTTCGAACATGTGGGAAGTCACCCCGTCAACATCGCTTGCATGGGTACGCCCGGGACGGCTGGGCCGCTCCGGGCGCCCGCGAGTCTAACTTCCCGCTCCTGGGCTGTTCAGAGGGGTCGGAGTCGGTACCCGCACCATCACCGGGACGCCGGTCCTGACCATCGCCGGGGCTGCGGCGTGGGCCGACCCGGGGTCGAACAGAGGCATCGGCGCGGGCGCGGGAGACGGCGCGACGGGTGATGCCGTCGGCGGTGTGACCGGCGGTGTGGTCGTGATCGACGACGTCTGGGATTCCGGAGTGCTCCGGGCGCCCTGGGCGGCACCCGGCCGCGTCCCGACCCGGTGGAACCGTCCCATCAGCGGGGCCTGTTGCAGCGGTACGGGTCTCGGGACGGGCGCAGCGTCAGCCGCGGGCGCAGCGTCAGCCGCAGCGGAATCGGGGGCGGCCGCGTCAGCCGCAGGGGAATCGGGGGCGGCCGCGTCGGCCGGGGACTCTGCGGGGGGCGGTGGCCCCTGGTCCCCCTCCATCAGAGGCGCGCACACCTCCACCACCCCGCACCGCACCGCCTCCGTCGCGAACGGCAGTCGCAGTACGCCCTCGCGGGTCCACAGGCCCGCGCCCGGCAACCAGCCCGTCGGGGCGGCCAGTTGGTGCAGCCGCTTGCCGGACGGGCGCCACATTCCGAACCAGGGGGCGGAGGGGGCGCCGCCCGCCGCGTCGATCCGTACCGCCACCGCACAGCTCTCCGGCATCAGTACCTGACCCGGCTGTGCCGCGAACGGCGTGAGCGTGCAGTCGTCGACCCGCAGGCACTCGGGGAAGCGGACCGGGCGCGTGCTGCCCAGGACGCCCCAGCCCAGCCGGTCCTCGCCGGGGGCGTCCGAGCGGATGACGATCAGGCCGCTGTCCGGGTCGGCGAGGAGCAGACGGTCGTTGCTCCGCTCGGCGATCTGGAGGAGCGGGGTCACCTCGCCGCCCCGTTCCAGGTCGACGGCGACGGACTTGACCGCGCCGCCGTCCTCCGGCTCCCGGTCCAGGGCGAGCATCCGGCCCGTGCGGTCCAGCCACACGCCGCCCGTGCACCGGCCCCGTACCTCCGCGACGTGCTCCGGGCCGAACGCGCCGCCCGCGACCAGCCACACCGCCGTCGAGTGCGGCCCCACGGCGAGCGCGTACGCCGCCGAGCCGCCGGGGGCGGGCGGCAGGAGGGTGAGCGGTCCGGCCGTGAACTCGACCGCGCCCAGCGGGAGTTCACCGGTCGCAGGACCGGTCGGGTAGAGCAGCGAGAACACGTGCCGGGCCGCCACCTCCCGGTGGATCAGCACCCGCCCGTCGGCCAGGGGCAGCACCTCGGTACCGGGCTCCTCCGGCTGGTCGGCGGGGAGCGGCACCGCGTACGGCTCGGGTCCGCCCAGCGTCCAGCGCTCCGTGAACCACGCCTCGCCGGTCCCGGCCAGCCGCGCGGCGTACGAACCGTCCGCAGCGATCGTGAATCCGCATCGCCGTACCGCGCCGCGCTCCGGGGCAGTCTCGATGGCACAGGCTGTCATCGTTTCGTCACCTCCGCCCGCGACGCTAGTTTTCGCCTTTCCCACCGGACCACACGAGTCACGGCACTTCACACATAAGGGTGGCCGTCCGCTCGTTCGACCGGTACCGGAGGGCCGGGTGTGCTGAGGGGGCCGTCAAGGGACGACGTAAGGTTAGGTTCGCCTAAGTTTTTCCGTTCCCGAGAGTGAGCACCTCATGTCGTCGTCCCTACGCCGCCGCGGCACCGCCGCCGTCACCCTGGCGGTCACCGCCGCGCTCGCCCTGTCCGCCTGCGGCGGCGGGGACGCCAAGGGCGAGGGCGACAAGAAGTCCGACGGCGGCACGTCCGTCGCCCAGGGCGGCAAGGACTTCGGCGGCGCCGCGAAGCAGACCGCGGAGCTGGGCACCGACGCCAAGCCGGGTCAGTTTCCGCGCACGATCACCCACGCCATGGGCAAGACCGAGCTGAAGGCGGCGCCGAAGCGGGTCGTCGTCCTCGACGTGGGCGAGCTGGACAACGTCGTCTCGCTGGGCATGCAGCCGGTCGGCTACGCCCCGGCGGAGGGCTCGCAGGCCATCCCCGAGTACTTGAAGAAGGGCGCCGGAAGCCCCAAGAGCGTCGGCACCATCAACAGCCTCAACCTCGAAGCGATCGACGCCCTCAAGCCCGACCTCATCCTGGGCAGCAAGCTGCGCGCCGAGAAGCAGTACAAGCTGCTCTCCGAGATCGCCCCGACGGTCTTCTCGATCCGTCCCGGCTTCACCTGGAAGGAGAACTTCCGGCTGAACGCGGCGGCCCTCGACAAGAGTGCCGAGGCGGACGCCCAGCTCGCCTCGTACGAGAAGAAGGCCAAGCAGCTCGGCACCGACGTCGCCACGGCCCACGGCGGCAAGAAGCCGACGATCACCATGCTGCGCTACCTGCCGGAGAAGACCCGGCTGTACGCGAAGGCCTCCTTCATCGGCACCATCCTTGACGACGCAGGCCTTCCCCGCCCGAAGAACCAGCAGGTCAACGACCTCGCGGTGGAGGTCAGCCCGGAGCGCATCGACGAGGCGGCCGCCGACTGGATCTTCACCGGCGTGTACGGCGACGCGGACAAGACCAAGCGCGAGAAGGCCGAGAAGAACCCGCTCTGGAACAAGCTGGACGCCGTCAAGAAGGGCCAGGCCAAGGACGTACCGGACGAAACCTGGTACCTCGGCCTCGGCACCTCCGCAGCCGACGAGGTCCTCGCCGACCTCCGGGACTTCCTCACCAAGAAGTAACCGGCCGGGACAGTGCGGGGAGCGGCCGGCGGATCGAGTGGGTGTCGGCCGGAAGCCGAGGGGCTGGGCAGGTCGAAGGGGTACGGACGCCAGGTAGCCTTGGCTCCGTGCCCCGTCTGTCTGAAGTCATCGCCGCGCTCGACGCCCTCTGGCCCCCCGAGCGGGCCGAGAGCTGGGACGCCGTCGGTACGGTCTGTGGCGATCCCGACACCGAAGTGAGCCGGGTCCTGTTCGCGGTCGACCCCGTCCAGGAGATCGCCGACGAGGCCGTGAAGCTCGGCGCCGATCTGATCGTCACCCATCACCCGCTCTATCTGCGCGGTACGACGACGGTCTCGGCAGGCCACTTCAAGGGCCGCGTCGTGCACACGCTCATCAAGAACGACGTCGCCCTGCACGTCGCGCACACCAACTCCGACACCGCCGACCCCGGCGTCTCCGACGCCCTCGCCGGGGCCCTCGACCTCCGTGTCGTACGCCCCCTCGTACCGGATCCCACCGATCCGCACGGGCGGCGCGGCCTCGGCCGGATCTGTGAGCTCGACCACCCGGAGACCGTGCGTGAGTTCGCCGCACGCGCCGCGCAGCGGCTGCCCGCCACCGCGCAGGGCATCCGGTTCGCGGGCGACCCGGACGCTGTCGTACGTACCGTCGCCGTCAGCGGCGGATCGGGAGACGGCCTCTTCGAGGCGGTCAGGGCGGCCGGTGTGGACGCGTTCCTGACCGCCGACCTGCGCCACCACCCGGTTTCCGAAGCACGCGAGCAAGCCCGCGAGCAAGCGAGTGAGACGTCGCCGCTCGCGCTGGTCGACGCCGCGCACTGGGCCACCGAGTGGCCCTGGTGCGAGCAGGCGGCCGGACAGCTCGAAGCGGTCTCCGACCGCGAGGGGTGGAACCTTCGGGTCCATGTCTCGTCGACGGTGACCGACCCCTGGACATCCCACATCTCTTCCCCCTTCTCTTCTCCTGGAGCCCCCAACTGAACGCCGCGCCCGCCGACCAGATCCGACTTCTCGACGTCCAGGCCCTCGACTCCCGGCTGTCCCAGCTCGCGCACAAGCGCAGGTCGCTTCCCGAGCACGCCGAGATCGAGTCGCTCACCAAGGACCTCACCCAGCTGCGCGACCTGCTCGTCGCCGCGAAGACCGAGGACAGCGACACCGCCCGCGAGCAGACCAAGGCCGAGCAGGACGTCGACCAGGTCCGCCAGCGCGCCGTGCGCGACCAGCAGCGCCTGGACTCCGGGACCGTCTCGTCCCCCAAGGACCTGGAGAACATCCAGAAGGAGATCGTTTCGCTGGCCAAGCGCCAGGGTGACCTGGAGGACGTCGTCCTGGAGGTCATGGAGCGCCGCGAGTCCGCGCAGGAGCGCGCCGCCGAGCTGACCGAGCGCGTCGGCGCCGTGCAGGGCAAGGTCGACGACGCCACCGCGCGCCGCGACGCAGCCACCGCCGAGTTCGACGAGGAGAGCGCGAAGCTCACCAAGGAGCGCGAGCTCGTCGTCGCCTCCGTACCCGCCGATCTGGTCAAGCTGTACGAGAAGCTGCGCGCGCAGTCGGGCGGGGTCGGCGCCGCACGCCTGTACCAGCGCCGCTGCGAGGGCTGCCAGCTGGAGCTGAACATCACCGAGGTCATGGAGGTCCGCGCCGCGGCCCCCGACGCGGTGCTGCGCTGCGAGAACTGCCACCGCATCCTGGTCCGTACGTCGGATTCGGGGCTGTAGAACCAGTGAGCCCTGTGAGCCGCACTGTGGTGGTCGAGGCCGACGGCGGTTCCCGGGGCAACCCGGGCCCGGCCGGCTACGGCGCCGTCGTCCTCGACCCGGAGACGGGCGAGACCCTCGCGGAGGCCGCCGAGTACATCGGCATCGCCACGAACAACGTCGCCGAGTACAAGGGCCTGATCGCCGGTCTGAAGTCGGTCCGCGACCTCTTCCCTGACGCGCGGGTGCACGTCCGCATGGACTCCAAGCTCGTCGTCGAGCAGATGTCGGGGCGCTGGAAGATCAAGCACCCGGACATGAAGCCGCTGGCCGCCGAGGCGGCGGCGATCCTGCCGCGTGCGCAGGTGCGGTACGAGTGGATCCCGCGCGAGAAGAACAAGCACGCGGACCGGCTCGCCAACGAGGCCATGGACGCGGGCAAGAAGGGCAAGCAGTGGGAGCCCTCGGGGTCGACTGCCGCTCTGCACGCGTCTGTTGGGGCAGTCCGGGCCGCCGGGGCCGTGGGGGCTGTCGCTGAACCGGCCCGGGTGGTCGGTGACGCGGCGGCCGGAGCGGCGAAGGCACGGGCGGCGCTGGCGGGGGCGGCGCCGGCGGGGGCGGCGCTGGCGGGGGTGCGCAAGCCCCCCGCGGACGAAGGGCTGTTCGCGCTGGACGAGGAGGCCACGGAGGCCGAGGCTGCGGTTCCGGCCGTCGGCTGGGGGGCCGCCGCCGATCTGGGCGCCCCCGCCACCCTCGTCCTGCTCCGGCACGGCGAGACCCTCCTCACCCCGGAGAAGCGGTTCTCCGGAAGCACAGGCTCCGACCCCGAGCTGTCGGCGGTCGGCCGCAAGCAGGCCGCAGCGGTCGCCGACTCGCTCGCCGCACGCGGCACGATCGAGGCGGTCGTCAGCTCCCCGCTCACCCGCTGCCGCGAGACGGCGGACGCGGTCGCGTCCCGGCTCGGCCTGTCCGTACAGATCGACGAAGACCTGCGCGAGACGGACTTCGGTGCCTGGGAGGGCATGACGTTCGCCGAGGTCAGGCAGCGGTACACGGAGGACCTGGACGCCTGGCTGGCGTCCTCGAAGGTCGCCCCGACCGGCGGCGGCGAGAGCTTCGCGACGGTGGCCCGGCGGGTCTCGGCGGCGCGGGACCGGCTGGCCGAGAAGTACGCGGGCAGGACGGTCCTCGTCGTCACCCATGTGACGCCGGTCAAGACGCTCGTACGGCTCGCGCTGGGGGCTCCGCCGGAGTCCCTGTTCAAGATGGAACTGTCGGCGGCCTCGCTGTCGGCCGTCGCGTACTACGCGGACGGCAACGCGTCCGTGCGACTGCTGAACGACACGTCGCACCTGCGCTGAGCCGCGACTTACGTCCGTACGGTACGAAGCCCCCGGTCTCGCCACCGGGGGCTTCGCCGTACCCGCTCCACCCGCTCTACCCGCGCGCCTGCCGGCGAAGTGCCGCCGCCTCGCGGGCCAGCTCCTCCACCCGGCCCCAGTCCTTGTCCCGGAGTGCGTCGGCCGGGAGCATCCAAGTCCCGCCCACACAGCCGACGTTGGGGAGGGCGAGGTAGGACGGGGCGGAGGCGAGGGAGATCCCGCCGGTCGGGCAGAAGCGGGCCTGGGGGAGCGGCGCGGACAGCGACTTGAGGTACGCGGTGCCGCCGGCGGCCTCGGCGGGGAAGAACTTCATCTCGGTGACGCCGCGTTCCAGCAGGGCGACGACTTCGGAGGTCGTGGACACGCCGGGGAGGAACGGCAGCCCCGACCCCTTCATCGCGTCGAGGAGGGAGTCCGTCCACCCCGGGCTGACCAGGAACCGCGCTCCGGCCGCGAGTGAGTCGGCGACCCCGGCGGGGGATATGACGGTCCCGGCGCCGACGACCGCGTCCGGCACCTCGTCCGCGATCGCCCGGATCGCGTCCAGGGCGGCGGGGGTGCGGAGGGTGACCTCGATGGCGGGCAGCCCACCGGCGACGAGGGCGCGGGCGAGGGGGACGGCGTCGGCGGCGTCGTCGAGGACGACCACGGGGACGACGGGGGCGAGTTCGAGCACGGAGGCGGCAGGGGAAGCGGAGGAGGCCATGGGAGCATCCTGCCGCGCATCGAGTGTTCCGTGCAACGAGCGTTGCGCAGGATGCAATACCCTGTGCGGGCTCGCGTCACGGACAGTGCGGCCGCTGCGCGGGCTTGTGTCGCGGACAGTGCAGCCCCCGCGCGGGCTTGCATCGCGGTCAGCGCGGCCCCGCGCGGGCTTGCATCGCGATGACGCGGGCTGCGCCGCGATGACGCGGGCTGCGCCGCGATGACGCGGGCTGCGCCGCGATGACGCGGGCTGCGCCGCGATGACGCGGGCTACGCCGCGATCAGCAGCGCCTCCGCGCCCACCGGCCGGTATCCCGCCGCCTGGAAGGCGCGCACGCTTCGGGCGTTCCCGGGGGCCTGCTGCGACCAGATCACGTCGCCCGCCGGGATCATGTGCCGCGCCGACTCCGCCAGCGCGCGCCCCAGTCCCCGGTGCCGCGACTCCTCGTCCACCTCGATCGCCGTCTCCCAGCGCCCGGCCAGACCGCGGCCGACGATCAGGATGCCGCCGCCCTCGGAGGCCCAGACCCGGACCTCGTCGCGGTACTTGCGCGCCCGCACCACCCTCGGGTGGTCCTGGTCCTCGATCGGCGTCAGCTCCAGCGGCGGCGGGCCCTCGAGCGCGGAGGCCAGGGTGAGCGAGCCGACCGTGTCCATGCGGCGGCCGGTGCGCATCATCAGCGCGGCCAGGAACGCCGGGTGCAGGGAGGCCGAGAAGGGGTCGGGACAGGCCTCCTCCAGCGTCGCCCGTATCCACTCCGGGTCCTGGTCGGAGAAGATGATCGAGTGCGCGGTGAAGGCGAGCACGCCCGCGTCGCGGGGGCTCGGCTGGGGCACGACGACGGTCCGGCCGTCGGGTGCCGGGTACTGCCCCTGTGCCACGGAGGTCAGAATGTCGCGCAATGAGCTGGGCACAGGGTTCCTCTGGTGGGTTTCGAACGAGATGCAGTTGTTGCGTTTCGGGGGAAATGCAACCTGTCTACTCTACGCGCATCAACCCGGTGCTCTACGCGCATCACCCGGTGCCCCGACGGGCCCAGGCGACCCTCGGCGAGCCTCAGTGGATCTGCCGGACCACCACGTCCAGCGACCACGGCCGGCCCGCCTTCGCGGGTTCCGTCGCCTCGACGACGTGGCCGAGGTCGCGCAGGGCGACCACCAGCTCGGCGGGGTTCGCCGGAGCGGCGCCGGCCGTCAGCAGGTCCCGTACGATCCGGCCCTTCGTCGCCTTGTTGAAGTGGCTGACCACCGAACGCTTCTCGACCCCGTCGACGATCTGCGCATGCAGCACGCGCACGGTCGCCGTGCGGCCCGCGACCTCACCCTTCGGCTTCCACGCCGCCGCGTAGGCGGAGGACCGCAGGTCCAGGACCAGGCCGTCCCCGGCCGCCTCCGGCAGCACCTGGGCCATCACCGGCCGCCAGTACGCGCCGAGCGCCCCGAGCCCCGGCAGCTTCACGCCCATCGAGCAGCGGTACGAAGGGATCCGGTCGCCGACCCCCACCGCCCCCCACAGCCCCGAGAACACCAGCAGCCACTGCCGGGCCCGCTTGCGGGCCGCCGCGTCCAGCGACGCCAGGTCCAGGGCGTCGTACAGCACACCGGTGTAGATCTCCCCGGCGGGACGGGTGCCGGCGTTCATGAGTTCCGCGTTCTTGGCGACCTCGCCCCGCAGCCCCTCACTCAGCCCGAGCACCGCGCGGGCCTTCTCCTCGTCGCCCCGGCACAGCTCCACCAGCTCTTCCAGCACCGCCGTCCGGGCTGCCGCGAGGCCGGGCAGCGACAGGGACTCCGGCTTCAGCGGGGCACCGTGCCCCGGAGCGGCCTTTCCTTCGGAGGGAGGCAGGAGGACGAGCACGGGGTGACTCCTTCGTACGTACGGGAACAGCGAGCCAACGGTAGTCCGTTCGCAGCGTCACCCCGGCCGCCGTGGGGGCCGATGTCCGGGGCTGCGCCCCGTGCACGGCCTGCGGCCGCGCGTCCTCGAACGCCGGACGGGCTGGATTTGCCCTACGCTCGATCCATGCCACGCCGCCATATCCATGTGACCGGCGCCGCCGAGGCAGCCCCGCTGCGGGCCGCCCTGCGCGAGCTGCGCAAGACGCTCGACGTGCCCGCCGACCCGGCGGGGCCCGACGCCTTCCCGCCCGAGGTGATGGCCGAGGCCGAGCGGACGGCGAAGAACCCGCTGCTGCCCACCGACCCGTACGACGCCACCGACCTCCCCTTCTTCACGATCGACCCGCCCGCCTCCACCGACCTCGACCAGGCCATGCACCTGGCGAGGCGCGCGGGCGGCGGGTTCCGGGTGCACTACGCGATCGCGGACGTGGCCGCCTTCGTGGCGCCCGGCGGGGCGCTCGACGCCGAGGCGCACCGGCGGGTCACCACCCTCTACTTCCCGGACGAGAAGGTTCCGCTGCACCCGCAGCTGCTCTCCGAGGGTGCCGCGAGCCTCCTCCCGGACCAGACCCGTCCGGCGCTCCTGTGGCGGATCGATCTCGACGCGGACGGGGCGGCCGTCGCCACGGACGTACGCCGCGCCCTGGTCCGCAGCCGCGCCAAGCTGGACTACGCGGGGGTGCAGCAGCAGATCGACGCGGGTGCGGCGGAGGAGCCCCTCGCGCTGCTGCGCGACATCGGGCTGCTGCGCGAGGAGCAGGAACGGGCGCGCGGCGGTATCTCCCTCAACGTCCCCGAGCAGGAGATCGAACTCGACGACGGCGGCTACCGGCTCCGCTACCGCACCCCGCTGCCCGCCGACGGCTGGAACGCGCAGATCTCCCTGCTCACCGGAATGGCAGCCGCCGGCCTCATGACGGACGCCGGCGCCGGGATCCTGCGCACCCTCCCCGCCGCCCCCGACGGTGCGGTCGCCCGGCTGCGCCGCAGCGCGCGAGCCCTGCGCATCGACTGGCCGCACCACACCTCGTACGCCGACCTCGTCCGCGGCCTCGACCCGGCGGAGCCCGCCCACGCCGCGTTCCTCCAGGAGTGCACGACCCTCCTCAGGGGCGCGGGCTACACCGTCTTCACCGGCGGCGAGCTCCCCGGCCAGGCAGTGCACGCCGCCGTGGCAGCCCCGTACACCCACTGCACCGCGCCCCTGCGCCGCCTCGTCGACCGGTACGCGGGCGAGCTGTGCGTGGCGGCGGTGGCGGGCGCCGAGCCCCCGGAGTGGGTGACGTCCGCACTCCCCGACCTGCCGAAGGAGATGGCGGAGGGCACCCGCCGGCAGAACACCGTCGAGCGCGAATGCATCGACATCGTCGAGGCGGCCCTCCTCAAGGACCGCATCGGCGAGCTCTTCGAGGCGCACGTGGTGGACGTCAAGGACAGTGAACCGACGGTCGGCACCGTCCAGTTGGACAGTGCAGGCCTCGCCGTCATCGCCCGCGTCGAGGGTGGCGGCGACCTCCCGCTCGGCGAACGCATCAGGGTCAGGCTGACGCAGGCAGACCCGGGTTCCGCGAAGGTGCTGTTCTCCCCTGCCTGACTTCTGCCGCCCGCCCGAACGCCGCCACCAGAGCCCGCGCGTCGTCCGCGTGGAACCGTACGGTCGTCACCGGCCGACGCTTCCCCAGCAGCGACACGGCCTCCACCCCGGGCTCGCTCAGCTCCACCGTCACCGAGGTCTGCGACGCCACCGCCAGCTCCAGCAGACCGTCCACCTTCCGCCCCGGGTTCAGCCCCAGCTCGTACCGTACGGAGACGATCCGCTCGGCCGGGAGCAGCAGGTCCACGTGCGCACCCGACCGCACCCGCAGCCCGCCGTCGGCGCGTACGACATGGGGCCGGGTGACGGCGGCGGCCTGCAGCCCCACGATCAGCACCACGGTGTACGCGTCCAGCACAAGGAACGCCATCTGCACCACCGGTACCCCGGCCAGCAGCACATGCAGCCCCACGGTCTCCACCACGCACACGAACGCGAACCCCCAGAGCAGCGCCGTCTGCGCCTTCGCGTGCCCGAACGCGAGATCCCCGGGCCCGACCCCGTGCCTGCGCCGCGCCACCCACCGCCCGAGCGCCGCCCACAGCCGCAGCTCGTGCCCCAGCAGCCGCCGTACGGGCTCGGGCACCAGCGCGGCCACGGCCTCCCGGCTCGTACGCCCCTGCCTCCGAAGCCCTACGAATACGGCCAGCTCGGCCAGCACGACCGCCACCACCACGGCCTCGGCGGCGAGCAGTACGTACCCGGGCACCCGCACACCCGCCAACAGGCAGACGATGATGGCCAGTTCACCCGGCAGGGCCGCGCAGGCAACGCCCCTGAGCACCTTCCTCACGGCCCCCGCCTCTCCGCCACGATCCGTACGGCCCGCCGCACGGCCTCCGCCTGAGCGGGGGCGAAGTCGGCGAAGACCGTCCGCAGGAACGCGTCGCCCTCGTCCATCACCGCCCCCTCCTCCCACATCCCGTCCGGGATGCACGCGGCCAGCACATGGGCCGCCTCCGCCACCCGGGGGTCGTCCGTCGCCGCCCCGGCCAGCGCGTCCAGCAGGGCATACGCCTCCTGGGTGCGTTCCGCCGCGCCCGGCACCGCGGCCGCCTCCCGCAGCGTGTCCACGATCCGGTTCCGCGCCTCCTGCGGGGCCACCGTCTCCAGCAGCGCGAGGATCTCCCGGTCCTTGGCCGCGGCCTCCCCGGTCGCCGGAAGCGCCCGCAGCAGCTCGCCCAGCTCCGCCGACACCGGCCCCTCCGCGGTCAGCTCCCCGGCCTCGGCCGCCGCCAGCAGCCCCTTGATCCGCTCCCGCCGGACCCGGATCCGGGCCTCCTGCCGCGCCAGATCCTCATCCAACTCACCCAATACCTCGGCCAGTTCGCGCCCCGCGTCGTCCCGTACGACGTCCCGCACCTCGTCGAGCCCGAGCCCGATCTCGGTGAGCCGCCTGATCCGGGCGAGCACGACGGCGTCCCGCAGCCCGTACTCGCGATAGCCGTTCGCCCGCCGCAGGGGCTCGGGCAGCAGCCCGACGTGGTGGTAGTGCCGTACCGCGCGAGGGGTGACCCCGACCAGCGCGGCGATCTCCCCGATCCGCATGCCCTTGCTCATGGCACCAGTAGAAACGTTGCCGCTGCGGCAAGGTCAAGCACCGCCGGGCGGCGGCTGCCGCGTCCCACCCCGCCGGGTAGCATGGTCGGCACGGCAGACGAGTCGGCCGGACGGCCGCGTGAGGGCCCTTCGGGGATCCTCCCGAGGAACGTCCGGGCTCCACAGAGCAGGGTGATGGCTAACGGCCACCCGGGGTGACCCGCGGGAAAGTGCCACAGAAAACAGACCGCCTGGGACCGCGAGGTCCTCGGTAAGGGTGAAACGGTGGTGTAAGAGACCACCAGCGTCCGGGGCGACTCGGACGGCTAGGTAAACCCCACCCGGAGCAAGGTCAAGAGGGGCCGTCGCAAGACGGCCCTGCGCGAACGTCCGAGGGCTGCTCGCCCGAGTTCGCGGGTAGACCGCACGAGGCCGGCGGCAACGCCGGCCCTAGATGGATGGCCGTCTCCGCGGCCGCCGCGAGGCGACCGCGCGACAGAACCCGGCGTACAGGCCGGCTCGTCTGCCCTTGTGCATTGTGGCCCTGACCAGGGGATTTCCCCTTGGTCAGGGCCACTTTTCATGGGGTGGGGGCTCCCGCTGCCGCCTCGACGGTCTTCCGTCGTTTGCCGTGGGCCGGGGTGTTTGCCCTTCGTACGGTTCCCCTGCTCAGGTGCGGTGAGGGTGGTTGTTGGCGGTGGTCGCCGAGGTGCGGGGCGGGGTGGGCCGGGGCAGGGTGGAAGACCCGGGAACGGCCCGGACCCCCACAGCTAGGAGAGCGGCGCCATGTCGGTACCTGTCGACCAGCTCAGCGAGCCCACCGTGCGGGCCTTCGTCACCGCCGTGAACGCCGGTGACAAGGCCGCTTTCGAAGCACTGCTCACGCCTGGCGTGACCATGTCCGACGACGGTTCGGACCGGAATGTCGCGGAGTGGACCGACAAGGAGATCTTCTCCTCCGGCGGACACATGGACGTCGAGTCGGCGTCGGACGACGGGCTCGCGCTCGTCGTCGACTACCGGAACGAGACCTGGGGCTCGATGCGGACCGCGTGGCGGTTCGTGGTGGACGGTGGGAAGGTGTCGCGGTTCGAGACGGGGCAGGCGTGAGGGGCTGGGGCTTGGGGCCTGGGCTTGGTGCTTAGTCGGTCGGGGCGGCGATGCGGGTTCCCGTGCCGCCGACCCTGACACGGGGGTCGCCCGCGCGCAGTTCGACGGTGAGGACGCCGGGGCGGCCCAGGTCGTCGCCCTGGTGGAGGGTGAGGGTCGAGTCGGCGGCCACCAGGCCCAGTTCGCGTGCGTACGCGCCGAAGGCGGCTGCCGCGGCGCCCGTTGCCGGGTCCTCGACCACCCCGCCGACCGGGAACGGGTCGCGGACGTGGAAGACCGTGTCCGACGTGCGGTGTACGAGCTGGACCGTGGTCAGGTCGAGGCGGTGCATGAGCGCTGCCAGACGATCGAAGTCGTACGAGAGGTCGGCCAGGCGGGCGCGGGTGCCCGCGGCCAGCACGAGGTGGCGCGCACCGGCGTAGGCGATCCGGGGCGGGATGGCCGGGTCCAGGTCGCCGGCGGCCCAGTCGAGGGCGGCGAGGGCTTCAGTGACGTCCGCTTCGGCGGCGGGCTCGGTGTGGGGCTCGACGCTGGTGAGGACGGCGCGCGGGGTGCTGCCGGGGGTCGTGGTGACGGACACCGGGATCGTGCCGGCCTTCGTCTCGAAGGTGAGGTCGACCGGGCCCAGGCGCTCGCCGAGTGCGACGGCGGTCGCGACGGTGGCGTGGCCGCAGAAGGGGACTTCGGCCTTGGGGCTGAAGTAGCGGACGGTGTAGGTGTGCCGGCCTTCGGCCGGTGTCAGGAACGCGGTTTCGCTGTAACCGAGGTCGGCGGCGATGGCGAGCATGTCGGTATCGGTGAGGGTGGAGGCGTCCAGCACGACGCCGGCGGGGTTGCCGCCGGAGGGGTCGGAGGAGAAGGCGGTGTAGCGGAGGATTTCGGGGGTGGAGGGGGTGGCGGGGGAGGTCTTCGTAGTCATGTTGCGGGCAACGGCTGGGGGTTGGGTTGCATTCCCGTTCCGGGAGCGGGTAACTCCAGGGAGGGGGCTCCAGGGCGGGTGACTCCAGGGCGGGCGACATCGTGCGGGTGCGTTGTGGCTGGTCGCGCAGTTCCCCGCGCCCCTGAATGCCTGCCCCTTGGCCTCGCGCCGCCTTGGGCGGCTGACGCCGCCGACCCCACGCGGAGCACGCCCCGCCCCTTCCCTGAACCGCTGGCCGCGGGGCGGGGGCATCGTGCGGGTGCGTCGTGGCTGGTCGCGCCCACGCGGCGGAGCCGCATATCAACACAGCCCCGCGCCCCTAAAAGCCTGCCCCTTACCCCCGCTAGCCCTCTTGGGCAGCGGGGCCGCCCCCCGGGGGCAGTGGGGTCTCCCCTGCTCGAGCGAAGCCGAGAGCTTGGGGAAGGGTGGGCAAGGGGG